>SLMC01000266.1 GCA_007133745.1 Kiritimatiellia bacterium | reverse complement strand
TCGGGCTTACCCATTTTCTGGCAAGCCGCTTTCAGGATTTAATTGTGTACCGTCAGGCTTTGGATCGCGGGTGGATGCGTTCGTCCGGCGGCGATACGTTCAAATGGGGACAGGTTCCCGAAACCGCGCGCCGGGTCTTGACGGAGGATCTCAAAAGGAATCCGATGGCTGTCCATCCCTTTCGCGCCCATATCCTGGCGCAGCAGGCCGCGCAATACGCCATGTCCGAATTGACCGCAGCCTATCGCGCTGTCGTCAACGCTTGCGAACAGATGGTCACCGGCCGCGCGCCCGCCGCCCTGACGCTGGAATTGCTGCTGATCCGCATTTTGAGGCGTGATTGTTTGTGAGTGTGTGAGTGTGTCGGTGTGTGAGTGGAAGAGGGAAGAGTTTTTTACCGCGGATGCAAAGGTGGAGCGTGGAGCGTAGGGTGGACTTTCAGTCCGCCCATTAAAGTCTGACCCGTAGGTTCCCGGCGATTTGCGTAAAAGATTGGGCGTGGCCACTAACCATGAGACGGCAAGAATTTAAAATCGTTTTTCAGCCGATGGATCGCGCGGTGTTCGCGCTGGCGGGTACGTCGCTGCTGGAAGCGGCGGCCCGGGCCGGGATCGTGCTGCAAACGCCGTGCGGCGGGGTCGGCCGTTGCGGGAAATGCCGCGTCCTTGTTACGGACGGATTCGCCAATCTGGCGGACGGTCTGACCGGGCTCGAGCCTTGGTCCGACACGGAAACCGGCGCCTGTTTGGCCTGCGTGGCGCGGGCGAATGGCCCCATGACCGTTGACATCCCCGAAACCTCCCTGTTCGAGAGCCGACAGACCATTTTAACCGACGACACAGGGGTGCGCGGTTCGCTCGACCCGCATGTGCGTCCATGCCGATTCGAATTGCCGCCGCCGTCCAGCCGGGACACCCGTTCGGATGTCCGCCGTTTGCGGGATGCGTTGGGCCCGGACACAACGCTGTCTGCGGTCCGCATCCGGGCATTGCCCGGCGCCTTGCGCGGCGGCGCATGGCAAGGCACAGCGCTGTTGCGCGGCTCCACGCTGATGGGACTGAGCGCCGCCGCTACGCCGCCTCCCGCTTATGGCATCGCGCTGGATATCGGGACCACCACGGTTGTCGCCACGTTGATCGACTTGAGTAGCGGCCGCGAGGCGGGCGTCGAGGCGAACGTGAACGGACAGGCGACGCTGGGCGACGATGTGATCTCGCGCATTTTGCGAGTACGTCAGAACGCGGCGGATCTGACCGTGCTGCAAACGGCGGTGCGCGACACGGTCAACGGTCTGATCCGGACTCTGGTCCGCAAGGCCGGCATCGCCGCGCGCGACATTGTCGATGTTGTCGCCGCCGGCAACACGGCCATGCAGCAGTTGTTTTGCGGGTACGACCCGTCGGCGCTGGGCGAACTGCCCTTTGTGCCGGTTTTCGAGCGGGGCCACGCGTTGCCGGCCGCGGAGATCGGACTGAAGACGCATCCTGAAGCGGAGGTGTTCGTGTTTCCGCAAATCGGCGGATTCGTCGGTGGCGACACGGTGGCCGCCATGCTGGCCACCCGTCTGGATCGCTGCACGGCGCCCACGCTTCTGGTCGATATCGGGACCAACGGCGAAATCGTGCTGGCCGCAAACGGCAAGATGCTGGCGACCTCCGTGGCGGCCGGACCGGCCTTCGAGGGCGCGCGCATCGCTCAAGGCATGCGCGCGGCGCCGGGCGCCATCGAAAAAATCGTGTTGAACGACGACATCCGCGTCAACGTCATCGGCAACGCGACGCCGATCGGCCTGTGCGGCAGCGCACTGGTCGATGCCGCCGCCGCTTTGCTGGACCATGGCATGATGGACGAAACCGGGCGTCTTCTGCTCGACGACGAATTGCCGACGGATCTGCCGTCCGCCTTGCGTTCACGCATGCGCGAAGCGGACGGCCACCCCTGTTTCGTTCTGGCCGACCGCGACGAACACGGGCCCGGCGCGCCGGCCGTACTGTTGCGGCAAAAGGACATACGCGAGCTGCAACTGGCGACAGCCGCCGTGCATGCGGGCATCGGGATACTGATGCGGCGACTGCATGTCGAAACCGGCGCTATCGACCGGATTCTGCTGGCGGGCGGATTCGGCAACTTTATACGCCGCAACCACGCGCAACGCATCGGGCTGTTGCCTGCCGTTCCCTCGGAACGCGTTCTGTTCATGGGCAACGCCGCCTCGCTCGGCGCCAAGCTGGCCCTGTTGTCCGTCGAAGAACGCCGCTACGCCGACCGCCTGCGCGACCGCGTCGAGCATGTGGACCTGTCGCTCGACCCCGAATTCCAGAACGAATTCGGCGCCGCTATGATCTTTCCGGAACCGTGACATGACCGCCCACGACCAAACATCGCGCGACATTATCGGCATGGCCTTGCGACGCGTTCGCGAGGGCGGCGGCAGCTATCGCACCGATACGTCCGGCCCATGGCGTCAACAGGCGCCGGATATGAACGTCTGGCTGGCTCCCGTCCGTTTCGCGATCATTGGCGGACTGGCCACGCGGCTGTACATGCCGGAACGCATGACGCTGGATGTAACGCTAGGGACAGACCTTCTGTCGTACAGCGCTGTCCGACAGGCCATGGAAACGTCCGGTTCGCCCTGAAGCCGTCCTTCTTGAACGAATGCCGCCATGCCCGATAACGGGTGTGTCCCTAACGTTTTCCCTAACGTTTCGGATAGAATCGTTTGACACCTGCGCCGATCCGTGTCATGTTCGTATCTATGAACACAAAGATTTGCTCTCAAACTCAGGCCTTGCGCGCGATGACTATGGAACAGCGCTGGCTTGTGGCTCAAAACCTTTACTGTACGGCGCGCGAGTGGAAAGCATCGGCGTTTCGGGCTTTGAATCCAGAATGGGATGAAACCCGAATTCGCGAAGCCGTCAAAGGGAGCTTCCTGCATGCCGGGCGATGACGATCTCTTTCTGCTCTTTATCCGACCTTTGAACCGGTTGGGGATTGCCTATATGGTCACCGGATCCGCTGCCAGCATGGCGTATGGCGTACCGCGGGTCACGTTGGATATCGACTTGGTGGTCGAGCTGACAGTTGCTCAAACCTCGCTGTTGGCGACAGCGTTTCCGCCGCAAAATTTTTATTGTCCGCCCCGCGAGGTTATTGCGCTTGAAATGGAGCGGTCCACTCGCGGCCATTTCAACGTGATTCATCTGCCTACGGGATTCAAGGCGGATTTCTATCCGGCGGGCGATGATCCTCTGCATCGCTGGGCCATGAGCTGTCGCCGTCCTCTCGACGTATGCGGGGACCCCGTCAAGTTGGCTCCGCCCGAATATGTTGTCGTACGAAAGCTGGAATACTTTCGCGAAGGCGGATCGGAAAAGCATCTGGGCGACATACGGGGCATGCTGGATGTTTCCCGCGAACAAATCGACGAAACTCAACTCGAAAACCTGATCCGCGAGAGGGGATTGACCGAGGCGTGGAACAGAGTTCATGAGTTGCGGCTGTAGTGCCGTTCCGAACACGCCGCGGACAGCAAAAGCATGGCGGCGTTTTTCCGAAACGCCAGTTGCTGCCCGCCAATCCTAATCGCACTCTCTCAATCCCCAATCCCTGCGGAGCTGTTCTCCGTATTAATCTGCAACCACAAGAGAAAGCTGCCTCCGGCAGGACGGCGCGATTAAGGCGCTAACACGATTCCCGTTGCAAAATCCGACGACGGCGCTAGGGTGGCGCGTATGAATGCCGAAACCTTGCGCAGTCAATTGCAACGCATCGACGGTCGCGGATATCCGGCCTATAAGGATATTCGCGGACGCTACGCATGCGACGGCTTCGATCTGCTGATCGATCATGTGCAGGGCGATCCGTTCGCGGCCCCCAGCCGTTTGCGCGTGCGCGTGCCGCTGGCGCGCGCCGCGTTTCCCGATCACGCCTTGATTCCGGGTGTCCGACGCGCGGCGTTGCGCGACTGGC
>SLMC01000289.1 GCA_007133745.1 Kiritimatiellia bacterium | reverse complement strand
TTACCTTCGTTGCCTTCAGTTCAAAACTCTTCTTTTCGCGTATTTTCGCGTATTTCGTAGTTCCAACCCTTTTCCGTGTGTTCCGCGTTTTCCGTGGTAGAAAACTCTTCATTTTTTCGCGTCATTTCGCGAAGATCGACTAAGCGGTTCGACTAAGTGTAACCGACTAAGTGTGGCAACTAAGTGTTCACACGAACGCACGAAAGTACGAACGCACGTTCCCCGCTCCCCGCCGAGCTACGCCGAGGCGCGCGATTACGGGTCACGATTCCCTCCGCTCATGCCTCTCGCGCTACTTCGGCAATGCCGTGAAGCGCGAGACCGCTATCCCGATTTCGTAGAGCACGATCATGGGCAGGGCCATCAAGGTTTGCGTGACGATGTCCGGCGGCGTCAGCAGGGCGGCCACAATGAACATCAGGAGAATGGCGTACGGGCGTTGTTTCGCCAGAAAGGCCGGCGTGACAAGCCCGAACCTCGTCAGGAAGAAAAGCACGACCGGCAATTGAAAAACCAGTCCGAACGCTAGACAACTGCCCCCGACCAGGCCGGCGTATTTGCTGAGTCCGACCGAAGGCACCAGCCCTTCGCCTGTCACGAAGATCAGAAAATACAGCACGATCGGCAGCATCAGGAACCAGGCCAAAGCAATCCCGACCGCAAACAGCGTCAGGGAAACCGGCAAAAAAACGCGCACGGCTTTTTTTTCCTTTTCCTTGAGACCCGCCGCCACAAAGGCCCACAGTTGCCAGAAGACGACGGGCGAAGCCAGAACAACCCCGGCCAGCAGCGACACTTTGAGCTTGACCATGAAGACTTCGATCGGGCTGAAGAAGTGCAGGTTGATCGGCGGGTCGGGCACGGGATCCGGCGTCAATGAAAGCCAATGCGCCAGGCTATGTTCGGAGACAAACGGATTGTCGGTTCGGCCCGCCAGCGTGTCGAACGGCGCCCGGATCATAGCGAGCAGGCCCACATCGTAGAGCATGAACGCGGCGCCCGCGCCGATGACGACCGCCGCCAGAGCGATCAGCAGCCGCGTCCGCAGCTCCGCCAAATGCCCTGTCAAAGTCAAGGTTTTTTCCCGCATGGAATCACGGCTTTCCCTTGTCCGCCGCCTCGTCCTCTTTCGCTTCGGCCGATGGCTCGTCGTTTTCAAGCGGAGGCACGGACGGGTTGGCGGACGGATCCGACCGAGGTTCGCTCGGCTGTTCGTCGACAAAGTCCTCGAAGCTGTGCATGGCGCGACGCAGCTCGCGCATGCCGCGCCCGATAGCGCGCGCGACACCCGGCAGTCTCTTGGGGCCCAGTACGATCAGGGCCACCAGCAGGATCACCAGCAATTCGGGAGTGCCTATGCCAAACATAACGGACGAGTCCTCCTTGTTGAACACGGAACAATCTAAATGAATCGGCCTGCGGCGTCAAGAGGCGGATGGCAAGGCTCGGCGATTCTAATTATGGAGGCACCACCGTCCCTGACGATCCACTTCCGTCCTCGGAACGGTGGACGAGAACGGCGACGCGAACGGTGGACGATGAGCGGATATCTACTCGTCGGCCGTTCTCGTCAACCGCTGCACGCTATGTGTTTGATGTCGGGCATTTTGCTGGGCGGGCTCGGCATCCACAAGTTTTATCTGGGCTATACCAAGGAAGGCGTCATTCAGATTCTGCTTGGCTTGGCCTGCGGCGTCGGCGCCCTTATCGGTTTGATCGAGGGCATTCTTTATCTGACCAAATCAGACGAAGAGTTTGTCGCCACCTATATTAACGGTCAAAAGGGCTGGTTCTAAGGGTCCGCAACCCGGGGGCGTTACCCCCGGCTCTGTTGCATAACCCTTTCAGGGTAGGCGATCAATCATCTTTGCGGTTTCGAAATCTGCCGCCTGTTTCGCGTTTCCCGTGGTTCTTTAATTCTTAGACCAAGGACCAGAGACTACGGACCAAGGACTTTTACCCACTTCGTTGCCTTCTGTTCAATTCTTTATGGGTTGCTGGCGAAGCCCGTTTTTTAGTTTTCCTTCGGAAGCTTGCAGGAATCCGCTACGCGACGGCCGATATCGCGCGGGCGGCGCTCAGCGTGTCGCCGACAGCGGGAAAAGGAAGCTGCCTAGTCGAAGCCGCAGCCGTCTTTTTCCGTTCTTTGGAGGAGGGGATGTTCATCTCTTCGCGGTATTTCGCGATCGTGCGGCGCGCCAGTTTCAGGCCTCGTTCTTTCAGAAGCGCAACAATATCCGTGTCGCGATGCGGCGTCAGTGCCGGCTCGGCTTCGACGATATCCAGAATAAGCTCCTTGATTTTGTCGGGCGTAACGTACGATCCGTCGGCGCATGCGTATCCGCTCCTGAAAAAGTGCTTCATCTCGAAAAGTCCGCGCGGGGTGCGGATATGCTTGTTGGCCAGGGCTCGGCTTACGGTTGTTTCATGCACGCCGATCATGGCGGCGAGCTTGGCCATGGTCAGCGGTTTCAGTTCGCCCCGGGCGCTGGCCAGATAGTCGCTTTGAAAACGGGCAATGTGTTCGGCGACCTTTCTAAGGGTATCTTGCCGCTGGCCAATGCCCTGTATCAGGAAGGTGGCCGACCTGATTTTGTTTCTCACATAGGCCGCTTCCTCCGGAGTCAGCGTTTTCTTTTCCAAAAGACGACGGCAGCTTGCGCTGATGCGCAGCCGCGGAATGGATGTTTCATCGAGATCGATGCGCCATGCTCCGTTATCTCGCGCGACGGCAACATCCGCCTCGACATACTGGGGCGGGGTTCGGGCGAACCGTTCGCCCGGCGCCGGATCGAGCGTCGCGATGAAGCCGACCGCCGCGATCACCTCGGATTCCGTTGTGCCGAGAGCGGAGCCAATCTCGGCGAACTGTTTGCGGGCCGCCGCGTCCAAGTACTTTTCTGTCACTTGGCGCGCAAGAAAGTCCGGCGCCTGATCCGCCATCTGAAGCAGCAGACATTCGCGCAGATCGCGCGCGCCGACGCCCGCCGGCTCCATGGCCTGAACGCTGGCGATCGCTCGTTCCGCGCGCGCGACATCCGTCTCCGCCAGCGAGGCCAAGTCCTGGGCGGAAAGCGTCAGGTAGCCTCGCCGATCCAGCGACCCGATCGCCAATTCGGCCAGCGAATAATCGGCCGAGTTCAGGCCGGACAGCGGAAGCTGATCCAGCAGATGCCGGTACAGCGAGACGCCGGATACCGCTGAATCCATAAGATAGCTGTGCTTGTCCTGATTTTCGGATCCGTTTCCCGATGTTTGTCCGCCCGTCCAGTCTTCGCCCCATTCCGCATCCAGTTGCATCAGAAAATCCTGCTTTTCGTCGAGAACCGCCTGTTCCAATGCGGGTTCGTCATGGGATTCGGCGGGATTTTCCTGTGCCGCCGACAGATCGTCGAATTCGGATTCGACCGACAACTCTTCCACTTCCAGCGCCGGATTCGTTTCCAGCTCGTGCCGAACCATGGCCGAAAGTTCCGTCGTCGGAACATGCAGCAGCCGCAGCCATTGCAAAAGCTGCGGCGCCAAATTAAGTTGTTGAGAAACGTTGACGTCGTGATGTACGCGCATGCCAAGATTCATGGGGTCTCTCCTGTAGGTTGATAAATTGCAGCAACAGGAGCCCCTTTGAGCAAAAGACGTGCCAAGTGGAGGAAAGCGCGACGGACAACAGGCTTTGAAGCGTCGGAAACGTCGGATTAAACAACGTTAATGTAAGAGTGGAAGCTTTTGGTGTACAACAGCTTATGGCAAACATGGTTTTTATGGGATTGCTTGGCAAACACGTTTAGCAGGTCGGATGCCGCTGCCGTGTTCGTCGATCGGGAAGGCTGTCGGTTCTGTCGAGTTCTTGCGACAGCCTGTCGGCAATGCCGACACAATCGAATGGGCGCTTAGCAGTTGCTTCAAAATAACTTCGCCATTAGCGCCTTAATCACGCGTTGCTGTCAATTATAACAAGAAGATTCGGTTGACGATAACG
>SLMC01000255.1 GCA_007133745.1 Kiritimatiellia bacterium | reverse complement strand
CCCCCATCTCGAAAGCGCCGGCCGGAATCGGCTCGCTGGCGGTCATGTCCATGATGCGTCCCTCTGTTGTAATTCTTTATTATCCAAAGGCTTTTGCCGGTGAGCGTGGTAAAGTTCTCCGTTGTGCGAGAATCAATCAGCATACGCCGTTTCGTCTTTGCGTCAACACCGATTTTATGCGCGTCCTGCACTCGGGGAGGATGGGCTGGGATTTAGCTTGCCAACGGAATGGTCTTGGCCATACATTGCCGCAGACATGAGCATATCCAAACTAAAGACCATGGGTGCAGGATAGCAATGGCGGATTTGAGCGCGAACGAAACGTTACGGTACAGCCGACAAACGATGTTGGAGAATATCGGCACGGAAGGACAGAAAAAACTCAAGGCCGCGTCCGTGCTGCTCGTCGGGCTGGGCGGCCTTGGCTCGCCGGCTGCTCTGTATCTGGCCGCCGCCGGGGTGGGGCGGCTAGGCCTCGTGGACTTCGACCGAGTCGACCTGTCCAATTTGCATCGTCAGGTTCTCCACACGACCGAGCGAGTTGGACGCCCCAAGACGCAATCGGCCTTCGAAACGCTTCGCGCCATCAATCCGCACGTCGAGCTTGTGCGGCACGACGTTGCCTTGAGCGCCGTCAATGCTCTGGACACGATCCGTTCGTACGATGCCGTTTTGGACGGCGCCGACAATTTCGGAACACGCTATCTGGTCAACGACGCCTGCGTCCTGCTGGACAAGCCCGACATCAGCGGCAGCGTGTTTCAGTTCGAGGGCCAAGCGAGCGTTTTCTGGGCCCGTCGCGGCCCGTGCTACCGCTGCCTGCATCCCGATCCGCCGCCGCCCGGCGTCATGCCCAGTTGCGCCGAGGCGGGCGTGCTGGGCGTGTTGCCCGGCGTCGTCGGGCTGTGGCAGGCCACGGAGACGATCAAACTGATTGTCGGCATCGGCGATCCGCTGATCGGCCGACTGCTGCTCTACGACGCGCTGTCCATGCGCATGCGCAGCGTAACCCTGCGCAAGGATCCGGCATGCGCAATCTGCGGCCGAGATTCCTCGGCTTCGCTCGGAATGACACCTCTGCTCGAATGTGTTACCCAAATGTGAATTATACCAAGGAATTAAAGCTATGTCCGAGGAAACGTCCAAGCACAGTGTCGATGCCGTGATACGCGGCGGCGCGGAGTTTCTGGCCCGCAAGGGGGTGGACCAGCCCCGCATCGCTTGCGAGCTGCTGTTGAGCCGACTGTTCAACCGGTCGCGGCTTTCGCTGCACCTGATCGGCGAGCAAATTCTGGAGGAACGCTATCTCGAAGCCATGCGGCGCGGCATTCGGCGTGTTGCGTCGGGCGAACCCATCCAGTACGTAACCGGTCAAACCGAGTTCATGGGGCATGTTTTCAAGACCGACAAGCGCGCGCTGGTGCCCCGACCGGAAACCGAGGGCCTGGTCCGCGAGGTTCTGGCCTGCGCTCCGCTCTGGCAAAACGAGACCCCGAACATTCTCGATTTGGGTACGGGCACAGGCTGCATTGTGATCAGTTTGGCGCTGGAAAAACCCTCCGCCCGCTACATCGGGCTGGATATCAGCCCGGACGCCGTGGCGCTGGCGCGCGAAAACAGCCAGACGCTAGGCGTCGCGGATCGCGTGGCCCTGTCCGAAGGCGATATGGCCGATGTCATCGAACCCGAAATGCTGGATGCTCTCATCGCGAATCTTCCCTATATTCCGACATCCGTATGGGAAACGCTGCCCGCGCACATTCGCGATCACGAGCCGCGCCTGGCGCTGGATGGCGGCCCCGCCGGCTTGACCGCCATCGAGCAGGCCGTTCAGGACGCCACGTTCGTGCTCAAGCCGCAAGGCCGATTGTTCCTTGAAATCGGAGACGATCAGGGTGGCCGCGTCAAGACGCTTCTTCGGGAAACAGGCTTTGCCGAAACAACCGTCTTGCCCGATTTGGCCGGCAAGGATCGCGTTGTCTCGGCTGTCTGGCCGGGCTGAAGACGGCAGGGCGGCACGGTTAAGGCGCTAAGCGCCCTTCACGCCTGTCGGTGGCTACTGTCCCGGCAGGGTTTCGGCGATGTTGATGGCGTGGTCGCGAATCTTGCGGTAGGCGTTGAGCATGTCCATGTAGATGAGGCTTTTCATAGCCGGAACTTCCTGCCGTTGCACCCGTTCGAGATGGCGTTCGCGATAGGTCTTCATCAGGCGTGTCACGGCTTCGGCCCGTGAATGATATTCGGCTTGGTCGACCGGAGCGCCCTCGTGAACGATCAGGTTGACATCCCGCATGAACGCGGCGACATGATCGTGCAAGTCGAGAATTTGCTTAAGCCCCTCTTCGGAAATGGTCAAGCCGGTATCGCGCAGCTTGAGATTCAGTTTCAAAAGGCTTTCGATGTAGTCGCTGATGGACTCGTATTCGTCCGCCATGCGCAATTGGCGTCGAGCTTCCCGAGTGATTTCGCGCGGGACGGTGCCGGAAACCATCTGACTGAGAAACTCCACGATTTCCTTCTGCATGACATCCAAAATCTCCTCTCGTCGGAACAGGCGGGCATTGCGTTCGCGATCCGGATCCTGCTCCGCAAAGGCGGCTTTCAGCCAAACCAGCATTTTTTCCACGCTGTCGGCCATGCGCATGATTTCCTCTTTCGATTGCTGCACGGCCATGGCCGGCATGTCCAGCATGCGAACATTCAGGGAACTCAGATGCGGCACTTCCTTGACCTTGCGATCGGGAACCATCCATTTGACGGTTTTAGCCAGCAGCGGCAACAGCGGCAGAAACAAAGCCGTGTTGGCTATGTTGAAAAAGGAGTGGACCATGGCAATGCCCTGCCGAAGATCGTCCTGGGCTACCCCGGCTTCGGGTCCTGTTCCCAGCAAGCGATAAATGAAGAGTATGTATACGGGGAACAATGCGGTGATCCAGAGCGAGCCCAGCAAATTGAAAATCGTGTGGGACAACGCCGCCCGCCGCGCGTTCCTCGTTGCGCCCAGCGAGGCGAGCATGGCGGTAATGGTGGTGCCGACGTTTTCGCCCAGAACCAGCGCGGCCGCCGTCGGGAACGGAATCATGCCCGCTTCGGCCAAACCGATCGTAATGCCCAGCGTGGCCGACGACGATTGCACGATCATGGTTAGCGCGCACCCGACCGCGACGCACATCAGGATGCCGGGATAGCTGTTGGCCTGAAAGCGCGCGAACCAGTCTACGAATGTCGGCATGCCGGCCAACGGCTTGAACCCGTCGGCCATCAGTTCCAGCCCGAAAAAAATCATGCCTACGCCCATAATGGACATGGCCGTGAAACGCAGTTTGTCGCGCCGCGAGAATAGATAGACCAGGGCCATGACGCCCAGCAAGGGCAACCCGTACTTGCCGATCTTGAGCACCAGAATCCAGCCGGTAATGGTCGTGCCGATGTTGGCGCCCATAATGACGCCTATGGCCTGGGTCAGAGTCATGAAGCCGCTGTTCACCAACCCCACCACCATGACCGTGGTTACGGAACTGGACTGCACCACGCAGGTGATCAGCGTTCCCATGCCGCAGGCCATGAACCGATTGCTTGTCACGGCGGAAATCAGCTTGCGAAGGCCTTCTCCCGCCACCGCCTGCATGCCTTCGGACATGTTTTTGATGCCCAAAAGGAAAATGCCCAGTCCGCCCACGACTTGGAACACGATCGTTAATAGCGTTTCAATGTTCACAAAACCTCGACTTAGCAGGTTTCAAAAAAAATGGAAGGAACATGTAGCACAGAAGAGCGCGGGCGCCAATATTTTTATTGACGTATCCCGATCGTTTCGGCATAAGGGCGTTCATGTCGTTAAAGCTTTCGCCGCATCGCGAAACCCGCTTTAGCGCGTGATCCACTCGTTGTTGCTAAAACAAACAAAATCAGATTGCAAGAATACGAAAGGATTATACATGTAACCCCGAAGGGGTTATGCAACAAAGCCGGGGGCAACGCCCTCGGTTGCGTGTTTCTTCCTAT
>SLMC01000068.1 GCA_007133745.1 Kiritimatiellia bacterium | reverse complement strand
TCTTGCCGCCCTCCCCATCGCCGCCCATGCCGCCCAGCTTCGTATGAAAACCTACGGGCGGCCCCTCGAACGGCAGGCCGCCGCTCGACCCGTCGCCCGCCAGACGATTCAGCTTGATAAACGCCAGCGCAATGCGGCTGGGTCCCTTGGCCATGGGCCGCGCGGCCATGGCCCGCGCGCCCACCGTCATGCCGAATTTGATGTTGCCCGCCCCCCACAAGGCGTTGTCGCCGGACGTAAGCAGCGTCGATTGCACAAACCCCTGCATAACGGGAAGCGCTTGGCCGGTTTGCGGCACAACATGGCTTGGCAGGTCCACGATGCGGGAAATCGCCTCCGCTGGCGGGGGCACGATCGTTTTCGCATACTCCCCCTCGCGTGTGAACAACCGCAAATGATCCACCCCGAGCCCTTCAAACATGTACACGCCTTCCGGTGCGGCCTGCAACAGGGGCGGCGCCGTGGCGATCCGCTTTTTCGGGCTCCAGAAAAGGGTGCGCTCGAACTGCGGCTTGAGTCCCAGCGACACGCGTACCGTGACGGAATCCTTGTTGTCCACATAGGCGCCCCGATCATTCTTGCCGTCCCAGACCAGCGTTTGCGTCTTCGAATTCCACTGGAACGGTTCCGGCGCGCGCGGACCAAGCACGCCGCTGGCCAGATGCCGCAGTATGCGGCCGTCGGCCCCTTCGATCGCCACGGTGACATCGCACCAGGCCTTCGTTTCGAACGCGATAGTCACGTCGTCGCCGTTGCGTGTCACAACCGGCTTGCGCGCAAACTCGAAACCCTCCTCGCGTTTGACCTTGAATTCGTCCGTTGGCTCAAGTTGTACAATGCGAACGGTTTTCGGGTCGGACAGATCCATGCCCAGCCCGCGCGGACGCAAAATCCGGTCGGCCAAGCGACCGGCCTCCTGATCGGAAAACTCGAGAGTCACCTGCGCCGCGCCTTTGAGGATCGCGTCGTCGAACACGAAACGCACACCCGTCTTCGTGCCGATATCCTTCAGCACGGCCGCCACCGGCATGCCTTCGAACCGACCCGAGATTCTGCTGTGCAACGGAGTCTGCGCCGACGCGCCCGAGACCGCCCAGCACACGAACGCCACCCAACCGTACACGACCCGACGCCCTGCGCTCTTTCTTTTCATTATGAAGGGTCCCTCCCCGTTTTGTCTGCGGCTTAAACGCCATGATAAAAACACTTGGCAAAGACTAGCCGCATCTACCAGAGTCTGTCAAGGGGCGCATATTATTTCTGGCGGTACGATAGTCTCGAAAAGTATTGCGCCATGGCCGTGCATAGGTGTAGGTGTTCAATAAAGGGTCGGATGGCAAAAAGCCAGGCAAAGCCGAAGGAACACGTACTCGTACACCTACTCGTACACGCGAATCTCCGTAATCCGGGCGAGAAAGAGGGGACAAGAGATGGGAGTGTACGAGTATGTGTACGAGTACGGATAAGAAAACCTGCGGAATGGCAACGGACACACCTGTCATCGGGCAGGCGGGAGCCCCTGGGAACGCCGACGTCCTCGTCGGCCCCTAGCCCTAAAACAAGAAAACGTTCTGTTGACCTTTATTGCTCGACATGGTATGGTTAGAGCATGAAAAAAGAGATTAAAGTCCTCCAATGCCTTTTGATTACGGCATTGTGCTGGACAGCCTGTTCATCCGACACGAATATCGCGGAACCGGAGATGAGCAGTGGAAGGGAAAAAACACGAATCCGCTTCGGGAAGGACAATGCTTTTATGAACCCGACCGATGACGAACTGCGCCGCCGTTTAAGCGATGAACAATATCGCGTCACCCGGCAGAACGCCACCGAACGCCCTTTCTCCGGCGTGTACGACAAACATTTCGAGCCCGGCATCTATGTGGACACGGTATCGGGCACGCCGCTGTTCAGCAGTCTGGACAAATACGATTCAGGCTGCGGCTGGCCGGCGTTCACCCGACCGATCGATGCCGGCGCCGTGAAGGAAAACATGGACCGATCGCACGGCATGACCCGAACGGAAGTCCGTAGCGCTCTGGCCGATTCTCATCTCGGGCACCTTTTCCCGGACGGACCAGCCCAGGCCGGCGGGTTGCGCTACTGCATCAATTCCGCCGCTCTGCGTTTTGTACCGTTGGCCGATTTGGCGGATCAAGGATACGGAGAGCATCTCGAACGGTTCCGCGCCGAGGGGGTCGCCGTTCCCTCGAAACCTGCCGAGACGGCAATCCTGGCCGGCGGGTGTTTCTGGGGCATGCAGGAAATCCTGCGCGCCATCGACGGCGTCCTCGAAACCCGCGTCGGGTACTGTGGCGGCACGCGGCCTAACGCCACCTACGAGGATGTGAAACGCGGGAATACCGGTCATGCCGAATCGGTGAAAATCGTTTTCGATCCGGCGCGCATCGCTTTCCGTCAACTGCTGACCCATTGGTTTTTCCGCATGCACGATCCAACGACACTTAACCGCCAGGGCAACGATATCGGGCCTAGCTATCGCAGCGCGATATTCTACCGTGACAACGCTCAAAAGAACGAAGCGCTGGCTGCGATCCGCGACGCAAATGCCGCCGGACGATGGACCGCCCCCATTGTTACCACGGTTGAACCGGTAAAAAACTGGTCGGATGCGGAAGCGTATCATCAGGATTATTTGCGGAAAAACCCGGGCGGGTACACCTGTCACTGGCTGCGCGATTAGCCCGCGAAGACGTGCGTTCGTGTGTTGGTGCTTTCGTGAAGCGGCGGAAGAAGGCGACTAGGCGGGCTGTTGCCCGCAACCCAGGTGTGTGAGTATGTGGTTTTGGGAGTATGTGAGTTTTCACCCACACACTCACAAACAATTGACCATGTTCAAATGATCACTCGAGACGGATACCCTTACGCATTCGACCCGACCGCTTGCCGGCGCTGTCCGGGCCGTTGCTGCAACGGCGAAAGCGGCGTGGTGCGGGTGACCGAAGAGGACGCCGTCGCTATGGCACAGGTTTTGGCGATGCCTCTAGAGGTTTTTACCGCCCGCTACCTGCTCGTCCGCGGCGGCGAGCTGCGCGTTCGCGAGATTCGCGACGGCCACAACTATGCCTGCGCGCTTTACGACCCCGCCCGACAAGGCTGTTCCGTGTACCCCGCGCGCCCGCGTCAATGCCGAACGTTTCCCTTCTGGGAATCCGCCCGCCGGAATCTCGCCGCCCTGATTCGCGAGTGTCCCGGGGTCGTTGCGGGCGAAGGAGGGTCAGGCAGGCGGTCGGACGGTCATTAAGATCATTCCGGGATCAGCAGTCTCCGGCCCTCGCGCGCAACCTCCAGATTCAACCGGGCGCTGGTGTAGTCGGGATCCAGGCGTACCGCTTCTTCCCATTGCCCGATCGCCGCCGGCAAATCGCCCAATTGAAAATAGGCGTAGCCAAGATTGTTGCGCAAGGACGGGATGTTCGGCCACAGCGCTATCGCGTCCTCCCATTCGCTCGCCGCTTCGGCGACCCGTCCCAGCATCGCCAAATTGAGCGCCAGCAGATCGCGGGCGGCATAATGGTCGGCCCCTGCGGCCAACGTCTCGCGGCATGCGGCAAGCGATTCCTCGTAACGACGTCGTTCGTGCAGCCGCAACGCCGTCTTGAACAGAATCTCTTCCTCTCCGATCCGACTGGCCCGCACCACGGGAGCGAGAAGATTTTCGACCGGCGCGAACTCGTCGGTCAGAATCATGCCGCCGGTGCGTCCCCGCCATTCGGTCCGATGCGCTTCATCGATCCGTACACCCGGAAAATCGTCGCCCGACCGCCAAGGTCGCGCGGAACAAATCACGACAAAGGTATCCCGGCTCGATCCGTCGTCATGGGTCGCGAACACCTGCACATCCTCGAACACCTCGGCGCACGTATTGGCCAAAGCGCCGATGAACCGGCCCGAATCGCGTACATCGATGGCCGTCATCATAAATACGCCGCCGGGCCGGAGAATGCGCCGTACCGTTCGGAAAAACTCGCGAGCAACCAGATGATACGGC
>SLMC01000439.1 GCA_007133745.1 Kiritimatiellia bacterium | reverse complement strand
GGAAGCTTGGAATGTTGTAAATCATTGAAAACAGAGGCCGGACCGTTTCATTCCGTTCGCCGCAGTACCTGAAGAGCCTTCTTTGGTGGGGCGACGATCCTGTTTACAAGGATGCGCTGGGTCGCACGGCGTTCGAGAAAATCGTTTTCGGCACCGATGTTTCGCCGCAAAGGATGGCTGATGTCCATGCCGATTATCAGGCGCTTTTCGAAGCGCTTGACCTCGCTCGCGACATTCGCGAAAAAATTATGGGTGGCACGGCGGCCCGATTGCTGGGGATTTCAGACTAGCCCGCCTTCAGTTTTTCATTGATTTTATCGACTACGCGCTGTGTCAGATCCGCGCTGCTTTCCAGGGCGGCGCGCGCCGCTTCATGGCCTTGGCCCAACTGTTCACCGTCGAACGCCAGCCAGGACCCGCGTTTTTCGACCAGTCCGTATTTGATGGCGCAGTCCAGAATCGAGCCTTCCCACGTGATGCCCTGGGCGTACAGGATGTCGAACTCGGCTTCGGTAAAGGGCGGCGCCACCTTGTTCTTGACCACTTTGACGCGCGTTCGGTTGCCCATGACGGTGCCGGTTGCGTTTTTGATGGCGCCGATGGATCGGATGTTGAGTCGCACGGAACTGTAGAATTTCAAGGCGCGTCCGCCGGGCGTGGTTTCCGGATTGCCGAACATCACCCCGATCTTTTCCCGAATCTGGTTGGTGAAAATCAGAAGCGTATTCGTACTTGAGATCAGGCTGGTCAACTTGCGCATGGCCTGGGACATCAATCGGGCTTGAAGTCCGACATGCGAGTCGCCCATATTGCCCTCCAGCTCGGCTCTCGGGGCCAGCGCCGCAACCGAGTCCACAACCACCACGTCCAGCGCGCCGCTGCGGATCAGATTTTCCACGATCGACAGGGCTTCCTCGCCGGAGGTCGGCTGGGAGATCAGCAACTGATCCGTATCCACGCCGATTTTACGGGCATAGAGCGGGTCCATGGCATGTTCGGCGTCGATAAAGGCCGCCTGTCCGCCTTCCTTCTGAATGTTGGCCACCACATGCAGAACCAGCGTGGTTTTGCCCGAGGATTCCGGCCCGAAAATTTCGACGATTCTTCCGCGCGGCAAGCCGCCCACGCCCATCGCCACATCCAGCGAGAACGCGCCGGTCGATACGCTTTTCACGTTCTTGGCCAGATCCACGTCGCCCATGCGCATGATCGCGCCTTCTCCGAACTCTTTCCGAATCTGAGCCAGTACCGCGTCCAGTCCGATGCCGTTAATCTTTTCCGAAATCTGTTTCTTCGCCATAACAAGGTCCCTTCCCGTTTGTGTTGAAAAAAGCGCGGCGCTTGAGACGCAGCGCCTTAGTGACTTATTCCCGCCTGAATCTCATTCGCCGCGTACAATAGCGCCGGACATGGCGCGGCGTCAAGGATAACGCGCCGAATGGTTCGCGTTCCGTTCCTGCTTGCCACTCCGGCACGAATTGGGGTATGGTTCTGTTTTCAAAGGGGCACGTTGCGATGGCCGAGGATTTCATTTTCGAGTTCGAGATCGATTTCCGCTACGACTTGCGCAGCCCGGAGTTCGTTATCGAGAAGCAGGGCGACGGGTACGTCCTGAACATGCCGCCGTGCCGATACGAGACCCACATCCGCGACATCCAGTTTTACGACGAGCAGAGAAGCAAGCTGATCCCCTGGCTGCTGCCCGATCTGCTGAATTCGCTGTTCACGAACGGCTTTTCCGAACAGGACCGCAACCGGCTCAAGGATGCGGCCAAGACCAGCGCCCAGGCGCAGGCGATGGCGTTGATTGAAAGCCTCGGTTCGGAGGTCGAGCAATCGGCCCGGCAGACCTTGGAATCGCTGGCCAAGGCGTTCGGGGCCGAATCCGTCTCCTTCGTGTTCCGCAAGCCGGACATCGAACAGGTTGAAGTCAAGTGGTGAAAGATGCGGGCGAAGCCCGCCTCGGCGCCGTGGCCGGCGGGATCAAGAAAATGTGCCAAATCATTTGTTAGCGGTTGGCGGGCTCGAAGCAGTAGAGCGCTCCGTCCCTGGCGCCGATCACCAGAACGCCGCGTCCGATAGCGGGCGAGGCCGTAACAGGCGCGCCGGTCGTGAATCGCCAGACCTCCTTGCCGTCGTCAAGATTCAATCCGTAAACGACGCCGTCGCTCGCGCCGACATAGACCGTGGGTCCGGACACCACCGGCGAGGAATCCGTTTTGTCCCGGATCGCGAACGTCCATTGTGTTTTGCCCGTGGTTCGATCGAGGCTGAACACGCGCCGATTGCGCGAGGCGAAGACGATCTGCCGCTCCGCAACGGCCGCGTTGGCGTGGCAAGCGCCGAGCCGTTCGTCCGTGTCGACATGCCAGACCGTTTCGGCGTCCGCCAGCCGCACCGCCCGGTAGTCGCCATCGACCGAGCCGATCCAGGCGTGTCCTTGCGAGCCGGCCGGTCCGGCCGAAAAGTGCACGCCTGCCTCCGCCGTTCGCACCCGCTTGCCGGTTGCGACATCCAGCATGACGATCATGCCGTCGCACCCCGCCGCGAGAACCAGGCCATCAACCACGCCGGGTGTTCCGTGCATGGGCGCCTCCGATTCGTGTTTCCATTTGAGCGTGCCGGTTTCGGCGTCGAGCGCGTAAAGGTGGTGGTCGTACGAGCCGAACAGCACGAGGCCGTGCGATACCGTGGCCGAAGACTCGATCTTGCCTTCGGTTTCGAACGACCAGAGTCGCGTGCCGTCTTCGGTCTTCAGCGCCATGAACAGGCCGTTGGCGTTGCCGATATAGAGTCGGCCTCCGTCAACGGCGGGCGAAGCGGGCAGGGCGGCGCCGGCTTCGGTTTGCCAGCGTCGGCGTCCGTCTTTCAGGTCGAGCGCCATGATCCGCCCTTCGGCGGTTGCCGCATAAACCGTATCGTCCACGATCGCCGCCGTCGCTTCGATGGCCGAACCGGTTTCGACCGTCCAGCGCACGGCTAAAGGGGGCGTCAAAGTTTCCTTTGCGACACCGGTCAAGGCCGGATTTCCGCGAAAACTTGGCCAGTCCTCAGGCGCCCTATTTTCGGTTGCGTCGGCCATGCTCCCCACGCTCAGCCCCGTCCATGTCGCCGCGCAAAGAAACGCAATACGGAATCTTGAAAAAGTCTTATTCATGGTTTTCTCTCCTGAATGATTCTTGCGTTCTGTCAAACATGGCGGGACGTATCGCTCTACCATCAGAGATTAAATAATTCAACTACTCGTTCCCGAAAACGAAAACGCCGCCGATCATGGTGGCTTCGGCTCGTATTTCCTTGATCTCCTCGGACCTCACATCGAGAATCGGAACCGACCCGCAGGATTCGCTCCCCCGCCACGGCCACGGCCTGGCAAACGCTTGATTCGGCATTGAGCGTAACAACCTGTCCGTTTCGAAAGACGCAATCGGCAAAGGCATTCATGCGGCAGATGCTTCAATTTTATCCATGACCCCGCGCACAACGGCGTTGACCGCCGCCGCGATCTCCGTCGGCAACGGTTCGGACCGATGCTCTTCGATCAGGCGTGTGGCCTTGCGCGCGGCGCGTTCGCCGAACGACAACCCGCCCTTGGACTGCCAGTTGGCGAAATGGTCGCGTTCGAACAGATCCGGATAATACCGTTCCTTGTAGTGCGCGAAGGTATGGTCATGATCCATGTAATTGCCGTCAGGCCCGACCGCGTCAATCACTGCTACGGCCAGCGCTTCCTCGTCAAGAGCAATCGGCTTGTGCATATGTCGGATCCAGCCGACGATTTCGTCGCACAAACAGAGTTGGATCAGCGAGCCGCACAGGCCGGATTCCAAATATCCCAGATCGTGGATCAGGTTCGCGCCGCCGAGCGCGTCCGACATAAGCGTCAGCGCGGCTTCGGCCGCTGCCTGCTCGTCGGGCAGCTTGGAATCGGAGCAGCCGGCCAGCCCGAACACGGGCAAGCCGTAATGATGGCCCATGGCCCGGCACAGCGGGCGATCGTCCGGAGCGGCATAGGGGCTGACCATCGTGCGCATGTCGAGGCCTTCCCCGCCCTGGCCCGGCGCGATGAACGGGGCCCCTTCACGTTTCAACTGCGAGAGAACGAGGCCGGCCAGCACGCCCGCGTTCATGGCGATATAGGAGCCGGCCACCGTGACCGGCGCCGTCGCGCCGCCCTGGGTGACGGGCACGTAGGTGAACGGTATATTGCGTTCGGACAGATACAGCAGCTTCTGCAAAGCTTCCTCGTTCTGGCGCAGACCGGTGGCGACATTGATGTAGCAGCCGACAAACGGCTTCTTGCCGAGCGCCTCCGCGCCGCCCGCGACCGCTTCGGCCATGGCGACCGCGTCTTTTGCGCCGGAAAACTCGTTCGTCACGAACAGGATCGGTTTGGTCGTGTTGTTGAGCATGACCTCCATCTGATAGCGATCGGTAATGGCCACATCCATATCGGCCGGCAGGAACATGGACATGACGAAGTCGATGTTCGGCAGCGCATCGCACAGGCGGGCGGCTTCGACCACGTCGCCGGCGACCGGCCTGCGACGTTCGCCGGTGCGATGGTCGCGAATGTAGAGACAATCGGAACCGGTCCCGAAATAGGAGTTGTAGCCGCCCAGTTCCATCGCCAGGCGTCCGTTCCGGTCGTACATGCGCACCTCGCGCGGCGCGCTGCGAAACGCCTGCTCCACCAGTTTGGCCGGGATGCGTACCCGGTTCCCGTCCGAAACCGACGCGCCCGCCTTGCGCAGCATGTCCACCGCCTCGGGCAAGAAGAACCGGGCGCCGGTCCGTTCCAATATTTCAAGACTGGCCTCGTGCAGTTTTTGCGCCTGGTCGGGCGGGATCCGCCCGCAGGAAAGACGCTGCCACGCGCACGACGATTCGATTAAGGGTTTGGTTTTCATGCTATGATGCTCCTTTCAGCATTCGTTGTTGTACAAAATACGTCGCGGCGGGCCAGCGCCACAGCGGTCAATTCGTTCCGTTCCGACACAGCATGCGCCATCAATGAGCCGTGCCTGGCTCCGTGCCTCCATTTCCTCCGTGGTTACGTTTGGTTGCGGTTCCGTTGCTCACCGCCAGAATACGCTTGCCGAGCGCGGACAGCATGAACCGGCGCCAGCGTCGGACGTCCCGCTCGCCAACGGGTTCCCGGCCCGAGACATCCAGAACGCGCAGCAGGTCGGAAGCGGCCACCGTTTCCATGGCCAGATGGCATTCGCGATCGGTCAATCCGTCGCGACCGCGATCGGCCACGGTCGGATCGAAGCGAACCAGAATGCCGCAACTGCCCGCCGCCGCGCGTCTCAATGCCCGGCGCACCGTTTCGCGAATGCCCAGCACATCCACATCTTCCATCGTGTAGGTTTCAATACGGAATCGCCGCACCAGCTCGGCTTTCTCTTCGTTCGCGTTGCGCAACCCGAGAAACACGAGATGTTCCGGCGACACGCGACATTCTTCGGCAACGGCTTCGGGCCCGACGCCCAGCAACGCGAACGGAAAATCGAGTTCGGGGCCGATCCAGATCATGCCGAGCGGCAAGCCGGCCGCCGCCGTCGAGGCGCACAGCTCGGCTGCGCGCGCTTTCTTGCCGGCCACGACCATGCGCCCGCCTTCCCGCAACCAGTCCAGCCACGCGGCCGACTCGGGTTCGTCCGCGAATTCCGGGTCGCAGCCCCAGCGTGCCGCATCCTGCCACTGGCTCGCATCGGCGAAGAGTCTGCTCTTGCCCGCGAACAGAACGCGCGCATCGCGAACGGTTCGCGCATCGGTCACCAGCCGCTTTTCGACATAGGCGGAGGTCATGACAGCCAGCAGGGCGGCATAGGACAGATCGAACGTCAATTCGTCGCCCAACGACAAGGGCGGCCGGCAGGCGGTGACATCGGCGATCAAATGATCGCTGGAGGCGCCCAGGATTGTCACATTCGCGTCGCGCGGAACGAGTCCGCCCACATCCGCGTCTTCGCGGCCGACATTGAGAATCGCGCGCATGATCTCGCCCTTGTCGGCAAAGACGGGCTTGCCGCCAAAAGCGTCCTGGCCGGTCTCGCCGATCGGTACGGAAGGCTTGCGCTTGAGTTCGATGATTTCGGCCGTGAGCGCGAAAGCGTCCTGCGCCGTGCCAGGCCAGGGCTGACGCCGGATCGTCTCGCGGCCCAGCAGAATGGCTTCGCCGATCCGCAACTGGTTGATCCGGCCCGGCATTTTGCCGGCGGCGACCAAGGGCAAGGCGGACGAATTCCCGCCCGACACCGTTTCGACCCTTACGCCCAGGCCGTCTTCGATCCGGCAGGCCCAGTCGGCGAGTTCGTTCATGTTCTTTTCCGTGGGAATCACGCCGCCGTAACAGGCGAGATTGGCGCCGATCCCCTGAAATTTAATGCCGGGCAGTTCCATCGTTTCGCGGACGGCATCCATGAGATCGTCGGGCCAGAACCCTTCGCGCAGGTCGCCGAGATCCACCATGAGCACGACCTTATGAGCGACGCCGCGCTCTTCGGCCGCGCGCGAAAGCGCGCGCAGGACGGACATTTCCGAATTGAGGCTCGCATCCACCGAAGCCACAATGTCCGCCGCCGCCGACAGCGGCGGTATGCGCAGCAGCGCGATGGGCGCGACTATGCCGCCAGCCCGCAAACGCTGAACGTTTTCCAGGCGCGATTCCCCGATCCCGACAACGCCGCCGCGTATCATGGCCTTGGCCACGGCCGGCATGCCGCATACGACCTTGCAGACGCCGACCGTTTCAATGCCATGTTCCGCGCAGAGTCCGACGATCGCGCGCGCGTTCGCCTCGATTTTCGCCTCGTCCACCGTTACGCTCGGCCCGCTCATCGCTAGATCTCCAAACTCCGTTTCAGCGCCTGACACGCTTCCGCCGGCTGTTCCATGGCCAGCACGCCGGCAGCCGCCATCACATAATCGCGATCCAGCGCCACATTCGCCGAACGAGGCGGCATCAGCCGGTTCCCCGCCGGTTCATCGAGGATGCGCTGCAACGTCTCGCGGCCGCCCGGCAAACGCGTCAGCGCGCCACCGGTTCCGATCACGGTCCGCACCCCGGTCAAGTCTTTGCCTTCCGCCAGCCGCGTACGGCCGCCTGGCCCGTACAGATCGCGCCAGCGTCCGGCATGCCGCCGCAAGGCCGCGCGCGCGGCTTCGAAGGTCAGCTCGCGCAGAAACACGGCTTCCTCCTCGGTTTCGGGCAATGGCCCCACCGCTTCGATCAAGGTCGCCAGCCGCTCGCGCGAGACTCCGCAACGCCGCGCCAGCGCATCCATGCCCGCCAAGGCCACGACATTGGCCCGGTTGCGGTACAGTCCCAAATCCCCTTCCACGGTCCGCTTCGAACGCGGCTCCGGCCCGGTGCGTCGCGGGGCGACGAGGTCGGCGCCCTCGGCCACCGAATGCACGTCGGTCGTGGCGCCGCCCACGTCCAGCACGAGCAGATCGCCGAGTTCCCCGTACAGCGTTTCCGCCGCCAGCATAACCGCACGGGGCGTTGGCAAGACGGTTCCCTCGACGGTTGCGCGCACATGTTCCATGCCGGGCACGTCGGCGATATGCTTTTCGAACAGGGCCTGGATCGCCTGCCGGGCCGGCTCGACCCGCAAGGTGTCCATGGACGGATAGACATTGTCCACGCACACGCATTCCATGCCAGCCTCCGCGAAACGTCGGGCGAGCGTCTCCCGATTCTGAACATTGCCCGCGTACACGACCGGCGGCTTGCGCGGCAGTTCGGCGAACGTCTCGGCAATCAGGCAGCCATTTCGCCAGACCGTCTCGCGTTCCCCGTAATCCACGCCGCCCGCCAGCAGAACCATTGTGGGCCGCAGCGCGACCAGCGCGTCCAGATCGGCAGGCTGCAGGCATCCGGCTGTTACCTGGCAAACGTTGGCGCCAGCGCCCAGCGCCGCTTCGCGCGCCGCCCGCACGGTCATATCGTACATCAGTCCATGCACGGACATGCGCAAGCCGCCAGCCGCGCTGGACGCGGCCAGGCGCCGCCGTACCGGCGGATTGCCGCACTGCGCCATGGCTTCGCGCAGACCGACATTCACATCGCCGCCCTCCGGCAAGGAGATCGACGTCAGCGCCGCGCCTTGGCACAACAGCCGCACATCGTCGCTATTGGCTGGCGCATCGGACGGGCGTCCGAACACCCCGACCAGCGTGGTCGTGCTGCCGATCTCGGCTATGGCATAGTCCGCAAGCATACGGTTAGAGCCTTTCCGGCAAAGATATATGTTATTGCGTGTATGTTATCCGTAAGGTTTGTGAGTCTGTGAGTTTGTGAGTGTGCGGGTGAAGACTCACATACTCCCAAACTCACATACCCATAAACTTCGGTTGCGGGCGAAGCCCGCCTTACAGTCTTTACCCGCACAGTTTGCGGACCAGGAACGAGGCCACGTGTCGGCCTTTGGTTCCGCGTCCGAACCCGGCGTCCACGCCCTGCCGCGCGGCGATTTCCGGCGAGACCTGCGAGCCGCCGCATACGATGGCCAGTCGCTGACGCACGCCTTTTTCGACCGCCAGCTCGTGCAGTCGGCGCATGTTGCGGTAATGAATGTCGTCATGGCTGATAATCATCGAAGCCAGCACGGCGTCGGCATCGTATTCGACTGCCGCATCCACGAGTTTTTCCAGCGGTACCGAGGTGCCCAGGCAATGGCATTCGATGCCGAACCCTTCCACGCCGCCATGCTTGATATCGATAATCTCGCGCAAGCCTACCGAATGCTCGTCTTCGCCCACTGTCGCGGCCACGATCCGGATCGGGCGCCGTTTCACCGCCGCGCGAATTTCGTCCTCGTCCAGCAGATCCGGTTCCGGCGGCACGGACAGCTCGGACAGAACGAGCGCGGCATCGAACCGCCCCTTGATTTCCACGCGCGTACCCTCGGCCGGATGCAAGGGCTCGGCATGGATAACCTCGACGTCGCGCAGTCCCATGCGGGCGCCGATTTCGAGCGCCGCCGCGCGGGCCAGCCGATCTGCGACTGGCAGGAACAGGATGGTCTGGACCCAGCCGTCCCCCGCCCATTCCATTTCCGGCTTCACTCGGGAACCATCGCGCAATTCGGCCGTTTCTTCCAGGCGGCGCGTCACATTGTCTTCGGGATCCAGTTCGTCCACATAGACGATTTTGTCCGGATTTTCGAGCGTGCATCCGTCCACCAGCGAAGCCGGGTTCCGTTCCGCTTCCGGCCCGTACGCGGCCGTGTTGTTGAATCCGAAATGCGCCGTGACCGGCGCCAGGTAGTCGGGGTCGCGCGCGAAGACGGCGCCGGCGCCGACCCCGCCATTCGCCTGGCGGACAATGCCGTCGCCCTGCCGTTCCGGATAGCGTCCGGAATCCACGAACATGCCCCGTTCGACGGCGGCGAAATAGCCGCCGGCTTCGATCATCTCCTCCATGAAAAGGACCGCCCGCTCCTTGAGTTCGCGCACGGCATCGGCCATGGGCGGCTCGTGCCGGCGCAAGGCGACCAGTTCCTTGATGCCGTCGAGTCCGCACAGCGCCTGGCGCGCCGTGTCCACGCCTTCCATATTGTAGATGTGCCAGGGCACGTTGCGGCCTTCGTCGGGCGTAATCGTGGACTGGATATCCGCCGAGGTCAGCGCGGATATGAGCAGGTCGAGCGTATGGGTGACCGTCGCCTCGCGCGTGGAGCTGGTCATGTACTTGGTGTTCTGCTGCGCGCGCATTTTGAAGTCGCGGAACAGCTCGCGCAACGCCACGGCATAGGGCAGATCGAGCCGCATGCGCGGCGCGGGCGGGGCCGTGGGCGGCACGGTCGAAAGGCAAATCCGGTCCTTGGGCATGCCGGCCTTTACGGAAAAGGCGCAATTGATCGCATGCTGCACCATGAGTTCGGGCATGACCTTCCACGCCTGACGCGCGGTGGCGTTCGCGTTGTGCGCGCCGTCAATTTGAACGATGCCTGCCCAGGCCATAATGCGCTTGGCTTCGGCGGCATCCACGAAACTGCGCACCATGTTGACATTGCGGTACAGCACATTGTACTGCGGATCCTGATGCGCCCCGTTCACGCCTTCCTCCGCGAACAGCACGGCGATTTCGGGGCCGGCCACTCCGCTCACATAGGAATGGTAGTTGATCGGGCGACCGACCTCGTCCTCGATCAGATCGAGCGCCTTGCGTTGCGCGCGTATCTGCTTGCGCGTGATCGGCACGCCGCCCACGCCCTGCGGGGTGCCTTCGATCAGACCGTCCATATGGCTCTGGCCGGCCGTGCGGATCACCATGATATGGTCCGCGCCGTGCCAGGCCGCCATGCGCATGCGGCGGATGTCGTCTTCGAAACGGCCGGACGCGATTTCCGTGGTGATCGTCGCGTTCGGCTGCGGATCGATGCCCGCGAAATAGGCGGCCGCCGCCGGCAGCGGCACCGACCGGCGCAGGGGATCCGAGCAGTCCGTGTAGTCGAAGGGTCCCACCGTACGGCGCGTGTCGCGGCCAGAACGCCACAGCCAGCCGCGCCTTTTCGGGCGATAGCTTTCGAGATCGGCCAGGATAGCCTCGATATCCATTTTCTTGTCCGGTTTCATTGGATCATCTCCCTTTTCCCGCTTGTTCCGTAAAACATGACATGACGTTTTCCTGTTTTTTCCTTGCAGTCTATACGCCCGACGACCAAAGATTAGGGCGAAAGATTAAGGTTCAAGGCGCGCCCCCCTTAATCTTTTGTTCAATGCACCGCCGCGAACTCGGTTGCGGCCTCGTCCCAGCCTTCGCCGCGCGCGAGCCGCAAGCCCGCTTCGCGCAGCGGCGCATTCCAGCGGCGGGCCAGTCTCAGCGTCACATGACCCGCCCCTTTACCCATCAGACCGGCTGCGACACAATGCTCCACTATGCCCTTGGCCTCCATGCTCGAGAAGCCCATGCGCAGCAGAACCGAGCGCTCGATTGCCGGCGTGGTATGCGTACGCGCCAGCTCCGCCAGCGGTTCGGTCAGGCGATCGGCCAGTTCCCAGAACCGCGCCTCCAGTTCCGGCTCGGACAGCGTTGCGAGCCTCTCGCGCCGTGTTGCGAAATCGTCGGACCGTTCCTTGCCTTTCATGGCGAACTCTCCTTGCTCCTGTGTTTCCGTATCTTTCGTTCGTTTCGTCGTCTTCTGTTCGCAAACGATCCGAGGCGGGCTGCGCCCGCAAACCAAGTGTGTGGGTTTGTGAGTATGTGAGTATGTGGGTATGTGAGTTTACACCCACACACTCACGCACCCACCCACCCACACACTCACGCACCTACACACTCACAAACAATCACGCCTCCAATGTCTTGTTTTTTCGGCAGGACGGCATGGTTAAGGCGCTAAGGCGCCGATGGCTCGATTTCGAGCAGCCGCGCCAGCGTCTCCTGGGCGAAGGCTGGCGTTCGTTTCGTCTCTTCGCCCAGAAACGCGAGCGTCTCTCGCCAGCGCTGTTCGTCGTTCGGGTTCTCTCTCGCGCGCGCCAGACAGCGCAACTCGCTTTCGCGTCCTTTGATCGCATGCCGAATGCGCGACCGGCGCAGCTTGTCGAGGTTCTGCTCTTGCGGCGCAAGAAGTTCGGGCGTCGCGGGCAGCACGATGGACTGGCCCGGGATTTCCTCGCGCGGATCGCCCAGCCGCACCTCGATCCCGTTTTCGCGCGCAAAGGCCAGTTGCGCCTGCGCATGCTTGCCGGCGCCGGTATATTCGCTTTCCTGCACGACAATCGTTTGTTCCGCATCCAGCTCGCGCGCCAGCGCGAAGGCGGCGGCCAAGGCCGTGTTGCCGGCCGGACCGCGTTCGAGTCCTTCGAGCCGGGCCAGCGCCTCGGTCATCGCGAACACCTCGCCCTGGCCGACCGTCACATAGCGGTCGAGATAGCGCAGCGGCCGCGCCGCCGAACGCGGCACGTCGGAACGGTCGGGCATGACCGCGAACGGCACGCCGAACCCGGTATGGCCGGTCGTGAACGACTTGCGGTTGAAATCGCGGTCGCTGGCCATGTGCAGGCCCTGAAGATTCACGCTGGCGCCGACGACAACCGTCTCCGTCGCGCCCGCCTTGGCCAGGCCGCGCGCCGTGCCGGTGACGTTGCCGCCACCCGCATGGGTAATCACCGTCATGTCCGGGAACCGTCCGGTGCGCGTCCGCATCTGTTCGGCCACTTCCACGCCGAGCGTCTCGATGCCAGCCACGCTGAAGGGCGTATAGAGCGAGGCATTGAAACAGCCGGTCTCCTCGAGCAGCGAGAGGAACACGGTGAACAGCTCCGGCCCGACCGTCAGTTGAACGACCTCCGCCCCGTACGCTTCGCAGGCGCGCGCCTTTTCGATGATTTCCGGCTGACCGATCCCGCGCGAATCGTAGCATTCCTGCACCACAATGCACTGTAAGCCGCGCATGGCTGCCTGGCTCGCCACCGCCGCGCCGTAGTTGCCGCTGGTCGCGGCCATGACACCGGGGAAGCCCATGGTTTTGGCCTTCTTCACCGATACGGCGGCGCGCCGCGCCTTGAAACTGCCCGACGGATTGGCCGCCTCGTCCTTCATGAAGATGCGCGCGCCTTTGCCACGCGGCGCCAGACGCCGAGCCAGCGCGGTCAGGTTGCGCAATTCGAGCAGCGGCGTAGCGCCGACTCCGGTCTCGCGCTGCAGTTCGGCGACCGCGCGCACATCGTCCCCCGCCTCGCGCATGAGCGCTTCGTAATCGAACGCGACAAAGCCCGATTCGAACCGTTCGTACTCGATGCCGACCGACCGTTTCATGATGTCGTTTCTGTCCGTCACGATTCGGTTCCCTCCCGATCCGCACACTGTGAAACGAACGCCTGGCCCGCCGCCCGCAGCTCGGGCACGAAGGCGCCGAAATCGTGACGCCATGCCGGGTTCACGGATTCGAGCTTGCCCCGCACGCGGCGGCCGGTAACGGTTTTCACCTCCACCGCATCGCCAACGGAAGCCGTTTCCGACAGCAGCGCGCCTTTGACCCACAGAGTCAACGGCGTACGGGCCGTCTCTTCGGGAATGCCCGGCGCCCGTTCCTCCGGCGCGAGCGCCGTCCGCTCGATACGCACCCAGTCGCCTTGTTTCGCTTGGTTTGTCTTCATAGCGCTTGTCCCAAGGCGGCCTTCGGCCGCTACCCAATTAGTTTTTTCACCACGGAATACGCGGAAACGCGAAGTTTTCTCCTGTGGCAATTTTATATTTCGCGCTTTTAGCGTGTTTCGTAGTTTCTATTTCTGAAAAGACATTCGCTAAAACGTTTATCTTGTCCGGATAAGTGGCTATGCATCGATCCGGTCGCGCATATCGCCCATGATCGCGCGGGGCACGGGCAGATCGAGCATGGTCTTGAGCCCCGGGTTCGCATTGATCACCTGCGGAATCATGTTCACGCACATGGCGATGGTTCCGATTCCGCCGGGCGTTTCCGGCCGAATACTCAGCTTGATATCCGGATCGCCGGCGATTTCGATCGTATCGGCGGTCTCCACGCCTTCGGTCTGCGGCTCGATTTGCTGCGGATGCTCCATCACGATCCGGGATCGGCCGCCGATCCTGCCGACACCGTTCATATCGCAGCCGGCCACCCGACCCGGCGCGACGGACGCGAATGCCGTCTTTCTGGGCACGGACGATACGATCGGGGCCATCGTCTGCTGCACCGGGCCGTCCAATTTCCAGCCGAGTCCCGCGCAGATCATGGCTGCCGATTCCTCGAATCCTACATGACCCGCCAGCTCGCCCGCCTGCGCGCGCCGGCTGAACTCTTCGGGCGTCAGCCCGACACCCTGCTCTTCCATCACCGCCGTCCCGAACGGCGACAAGCTGTTGACCCGGCGCGCGCGAATGCCGTCCACGCGTCGGCAGGCGCCGGTCATGAGCACGACCAGCAGGTCCATGATCAGCCCGGGATTGATGCCCGTGCCCAGCACCGTGACGCCGTTCGCCTTCGCCAGCCGGTCCATGTCCTCGGCCAGGGCCGGCTCAGCCGCCTGCGGCCAGGCCATCTGCTCCGCCGTAGAGATCACATTGATCCGGTTCTCGATCAGCAGCCTGATTTTCGGGTAGGCCTTGGCCGTAAAGGAATCTGTTGCCAGCAGCGCGACATCCGCGCAACCTGGCGCCAGCACGTCTCCGATCCGCTCGCGCACGATCGTTTCCGGGCGGTCGCCCCGTTCGCGGCCCAACAGCTCGAACAGGCATTTGCCTGCGCGTTCCGGCGCCGTATCGCAAACGCCGACGATCTCGACCCCTTGCTTGTCCAGCAGCATATCGGCCATGCCGCCGCCCATCGCGCCGAAGCCCCAGATCAACACTCGGACATTGTTTTCGCGTCTCGCACCGCTCGTTTCCGTCATGGCAGCCCCCCCTCCCCCATACGTGTCAAGTAAAGAAAGCACAGTGGCATGGGCGTCCCGCCCATGAAATCACGGGCAAGATGCCCGTGCCACTTTGCCGCCGGCTTCGATCCATTTCGAGTGCGCGGACCTGTCCTCGCTTTCCTTGTCGGCTCCCGAGCCGGTCTGCACAGGCGATTCCCGGAGCAGGCTCCGGGACAGAAAGCGCTTGCAGGCAAGCGCACTCAAAAATCCGCGCATGGCTTCGCCCGCAACCCAAGTGTGTGTGTATGTGGGTTTGGGAGTATGTGAGTTTCACCACACACACTCACAAACAATTCTTCACTGATTACTGGTTACTGATCACTGATCACTTTTTACTCTTCACCGCTGCCCCCCCCCATCCGGCACATCCTTCAATGCCACAAGTTCGTCCACATGATAGCCGAG
>SLMC01000071.1 GCA_007133745.1 Kiritimatiellia bacterium | reverse complement strand
ACAAGGTTTCATCCCTCAGCTCTTTCTTAATCCTTCATCAGAAAATTCGTTCAGGAACGAAGACGACATCTTCGGATTGGAGCAGGATGTCCTGATCCACTTCGCCGCGGGCGCCGACCGCCTGCAAGTCGATGTCTCGGCCGGTTTGCGTGCCGTCGGCATTCTGGCGTGTCACGCGGATGGCGTTGGAGCGTGCGCTGGTATCGAATCCGCCCGCATGCTGGATAGCGCGGCTGACGGTCAGATCGCGCGTGGCCGGGATCGGAACGCGACCGGGCTTTTTGACCCGGCCCAGGACCGTGACATAGCCCCAGGGCGCGACGCCCTCGCGCGTATCGTCGTGCACCAGATCCACCATGACTTGCGGCTCGACAAAATAGCGGCCGTACAAGGCCGTCAGCAGCTTCCCGATCGAATCGAGCGTGTGGCCCTCGGCTTTGATCGGGCCGAGCAGGGGCAGGGCAATGGTGCCGGAATCCGAGACGCGCTTGTTTTCCTCGGCAATTTCGACGGCGCCGCCAACCAGAACCGTGACATTCATGATCAACCCGGTCCGCAACCGCATGGTTTGCGGATCGATCCGCGTTTCGGGGTCCGATCGGGTCTGCTCCTGTTGGCTTGGAGTCTCCGCATCGGCGAGCGAAGGGTGTTCCGAATTTTGATCGGCCGGATCCGAACGACGCAGCATTCCGCAGCCGACCGTTATGGCGGTTACGCAGACGAGCAGCGCTCCGACAAGGCCCGAGCGCAATGCGCGCGTTATCGTGTGTCGATTCCTTTTCATTCCAGGAGTATCCTTTCACACCCTGCGTGGATTAAGCCATATCGAGGCAAGCGGTCATCCCTAATGTTGTTTTGTTTCGCGTACCAGCTTTGCGACCACCAAGTGATCGCAAAGAGGAGGGTAAAAAAGAGGTGGGCCTCCGATTGGCTTTTTCTCTCTGCCATTCATCCGCCTTCGTCTTCCATATAGGATTTATAGTGTTTGCGGTAGTGGTAATAGGGGCTGTCGTGAGCGGATCGGCTGAAGTCGACGGCGTTGACGACGGCGGCGATTTGCTGAATGCCGGCGTCCATGAACCGTTCGATCGTGTGGCGGGCCAGTCGTTTGCGGCTGATTTTTTCGCGCAGCACGAGCAGGATCAGGTCGGCTTGACTGCCCAGCGCGATAGCGTCGCTGACCAGGCCCAGCGGCGGGGCGTCGATGACGATATGGTCGTAGGTTGCGCGCGCCCATTCGATAAGCTGAGCGACTTGGGGCGTGGTGACCGTGTCGTGGATCGGTACTCGTGACGCGGGGCGGCTGGCCATAACGTGCAAATTCGGGAGTTCTTCCAGGCTGTAGGCCAGCGACTCGAATTGCAGTTGCTGAGGCGGGTTCGCGATATACTCCAGCAAGCCGGGCGTTCCTTGCGGAATCGGGAAAATACCCGCCAAACGCGGACGCCGGAAGTCGAAGTCCATGAGCAACGTTTTCTTGCCGCCTTTGGCCAGGGTAATGGCCAGGTTGCAGGCGGTCACGGTTTTGCCTTCGGCAGGTTGGGAACTGGCCATCAGCATGACGGCGGCTTTGCCGCGGTAGGTGGTTGAATCGAGCATGGCGCGCAGTCCGGCGAAGGCTTCGGCGAACGGGCTTTGGGGGTGGAGCAGGGTGGCCAGAGCGGATTCCTTGCGGCTGACGGTTTTTTCGTAAGGGATCGCGCCTAGCGCATTGAGGCCCAAAGTGGCCACGGTATCGCTGACGCTGTAGATGCGGTCGTCGAGTGTATCGGTCACGAGGGCCAAGGCCAAGCCGCCCGCTCCGCCCAGCAGTAGAGCCAATGCCAGAACTACCGGAACACGCGGCCGGATCGGATTCCCTGGAACGGTCGCCGGCTCGGACACTTTGATGGTGGCGGTGTCTTCGTCGGCGGACAGACGCGCTTCCTGGATGCGGGTCAGGATGCCGCGGTAGGCGATTTCGCTGGCGTTGCGGGCGCGTTCGAGCGCGCTCAGGCGCGTTTTCTGTTCGACAATCAGCATTTCCAAGTCGGAGCCGAGCCGGCTTTGCCGATCTTTTTGCTCTTTGAGCTGGTCGGCCTGGCGCCGCAGCAGGGTTACGTTCGCTTGCGCCGTTTCGCGCGACCGTTTCAACTCGGCGACAAGCTGCTTTTCGGCCATGGCCAGTTTCCCTGCGACAACGCTCATGGCCGGGTGATGTTGGGTATAGCGTGCCGACAGGGTTTCGCGTTCGCTCTGCGCGGCCGTCCATTGCGTCATGGCGGCCCTAATTTCGTCGCCGCGCGGAATGTCGGAGGGCAGGCGGCCCAGCGCTTCGGGATGAATTTCAACCGATTCGATGGCGCGCAGCATCTCGGCAGCCATGGCGGCGCGGCTCTCCACGACGACCAATTCGCGATTGAAATCGAGCATGGCGTTTTCGACGGTGCGACGGGTGCTTTCGTGCGCGTCGATGCGGTTGTCCTTGCGGAACTGGAGCAGCGCGGCTTCGGCCTTGTCCAATTCCTCGCGGTGTGTTTTCGCTTGCGTTTCGAGCCAGGCGACAGCGGCGTCGGCGGCCGTGCGATTCTCTTCGAAGGCGGCTTCTTCGGCGGTACGCGCGAAGACATTGCAGACGGCTGCGGCGAAGGCAGGGTCGGGATGGTCCATTTCGATGCGGATCAATCGCGTGCGGCGCAGGAGGGAAAGGTTCATCGAACGTTGCAGCAATGCCTTGAGATTGACGTCTTCGGTTGGCTCGAACAGGCCCTGAGCCTCGATTTGCCGCGCCACCTTTTCGAACATGGTGTCGCCTTCCAGTTGCTTGAGGCGCGTATTGAAGACTTCTTCGGCGCGCAACCCGCCGGACTGATCCTCGATCAGGGCTTCCTGATGCGCCAGGACGCGGGGCCGCCGCACACTGAGTTCCATGAGCACGAACGCGCGATAGACGCGCTCGGCACGCGACAGATAAAAGGCCGCCGCCCCGCCCGCGAACAGGAGCGCGAGCGCGACCGTCAGCCATTTTCGGCGGAGCACGCGCCATATCCTGAACGGATCGAGGGATCCGAGCATGCCCGCATCCTCGTAGGCGCCGTAATAGGGCGAGCCGTAGGCGTGTCCGCCCGCGCCGCCGTAAGGATGATGCCCGTACACGGCGCGATGCGGATCGGTCGGTCCGCGATCAGGTCCGGATTTATGTGTCAGATAGCGCTTGAAGTTGCGCAGCATGTAAGGCAGCACAACGGGCGGGACCGGGTCTTTGGGATCTTCGCTCATGAGGGTTGATCCTTAAATGCTTTTTGATTTCGCGACCACCCAGTGGTGGCAAAGAGCAGGGTAAAAAAGAGACGGCGGGCTATTTCCGGCCTGAAGGGACGGGGCCAGTCCGACCTTGTCGTCATTTTCTTCATTCGCGTCCATTCGTGGTTAATTATTTTCTCTCCGTGCCTCGATCTTCCGCATTTGTTATGCCGCGCTCGTCATTCTTTTCCGCCGCCGGTCAATTTGGGCAGTCCGGCGAAAATGGCGCACCATGCGTACAGGATTGCCGGACAGCGAAAGGGCAGGTCGAACAGGGCGAACACGAGCGCGATGCCCAGCGCCAGCAAAGCAAAGCTGCGCAGCAAGGCCCGGCTTGGCCGCATTCGACTTTTCAGCAGGCTTGCCAACATCGCGGCCGGAACGCCGACCATTCCCAACCCGAACCCGATCAAACCGAATTCCGTCAGAAATTGCAAGACATCGTTATGAACATTGGCGCGACCGGACGGGCCGATGACGCGCGGCCATTCGTGTTCGGGCACGTAAAAGGCCAGCAGATGCCGGAATCCCCAGCATCCGGTTCCGAACCAGCGATGGTCCTGCCACATTCGGATCGAGGCTTCCGCCAAATCGTAGCGGCTGTGGTGCGGGTGCAAATTGACGCGTTGCAAAAACCTGGGCAGAAACGCGACTTGGGCCGGATCGCGCACTTCGAATTCCTGACGAATATCCTTTTCGCCAAGTCCGACTACGATCATGACGGTTGCCATAATCAGGGCGACGGTT
>SLMC01000381.1 GCA_007133745.1 Kiritimatiellia bacterium | reverse complement strand
AAGAACTCTGGCGAACATGGTGTCGCGACCTGCCGACGCGGCAACGCTCCTGCCAGATCGCACGGCAGGAACACATCGAACCAACCTACCGCATCCCGGTTCCGGATCGAGCCTGCACCGAACGCTATCGAAAACACTATCGCATTTCGTTTCCGCGCACGCGAACCGGCTCGCTTGTTCTGACCCAGGGCTGTCCGCACAGATGCACGTTCTGCATCATCTGGAAAGGCGCTTTGGGCCGGTACAGGATTCGGCCTGTTTCCGATATCCTTGCCGATTTGCGAGCCATGCGCGAGAATCTGGTATACATTGCCGACGACAACACGTTCGCCAACCAGGCCTTCGCGAAGCAACTCGCGCTTGCCATCCGCGAAGCGGGCATACGCAAACGCTATATCACCTACGGACGCAGCGATCAAATTGTCCGGCACCCCGACCTTTTCGCTCTCTGGAAAGAAATCGGTCTCGAATACCTGACCATTGGCGTCGAATCGGTGGACGACGCGATTCTGGAGTCCATGAACAAGAAGGCCACCGTCGGCATGCATCGCCAGGCGTTGCGCATCGTTCGCGATCTGGGTATTCAATCCGTACCGCACTTCCTGGTGACGCCGGACATGAGCCAAGCCGATCTGGACAAAATCAAGACGTTTATTTCAAAAGAGAAGATAACATTCCCCGCCATCATCCCCTTAACCCCCGTGCCGGGCACCGAGGACTTCGAGCGCTATCGGCACGAAGGACGTCTGCTGACTCAGGAACAGCGTTTCTACACCTTCGCTTTTAACGTGGTGCAACCAAAACACGGATCTGTGCGGGACCATGATCGCCGCTACGATGCCTTGTCGAAGTGGGTATGGAGCTGGACACGATACCGCTACGACCGTTGCGGAGGCATGTCGTTCGGGAAATTTCTTGGCCGCTGGCTTATGATCCGCATCTATCTGGCCTCGCTCCGGAAAGGTCGCAAAGCGCTAGTGCGAAACAGCCATGCCCTGCCGAATGCAAACCGGTCCTCGAACACCTCGCTTGCGCCGGTCGTCAAGCTGAAGGCCTGATGCGAGGCAAGCCGCGAAATAACGAAGGGGCCATTTTTCGGAATGCGGCGGTTTATCGTGAAGTTCAGATTCCTGACCTCGGCTAGGGATTGGAGGTGTTTCCCGGAAAATGACTTGGCACATTTTCTCGATCCCGCCGGCCTTGCGCCGGCGGTGAAGGACGTTGAGGTAAGGGGGTGCAGAGCCTGCTCCCTCAACGTTTGCCTCCACCGGCACCCTGCCTTCGCATTGCAGGCTTCGGCGGACACGCAAGGCCGACGGGCAGCAGAGCATCATGTGAAAAATGTGCCGTTTCATTTTCCGATGAGATCAGGTTTTATGAAGTTACAGGCAAGATCATAAGGCGCTACTCCAGCCCCGCTTTCACGCGATAGAAACGCGTGCCGATTTCGGGCGCGAACATGTCGTGCACGGCGACCGAATGGCCGCTCCCCGGCATCTGATTGGTCAAGATCTCCCAGTTCACCGGATCGGCCAGACGATCGGCGAACTCGACCGTGTAACGGCGACCCTGAACCGTATCGAATCGGATGGCGAATCCGTCCGCTTCCGCCGCCACATTTTCGATGGCGAACCGGCTTTCCGGATCGGTCGGATCGATCCCGACAATATAGCATTCCAGAGCTGTGTTGATCCCGTTGGCGACCAGGGCCGTGGCGACCGCATTGGTCGGGCCGCCGAAATACAGATGTTCCCACCAGTCCGGCAGACCGTCGCCATCGCGATCGGTTGCCTGCACCTGCACGGCGACCGGCTCGGATACCGTCCGGTTGCCCGCCGCGTCACGGGCGGCGGCGGCCAGCGCATAGTCGCCCGGCACAAGCAAGCGCGTATCCCACAGCATGTCGAACGGGTCGTATCCGTAAAATTCGCCGCCCAACGGCCGACCGTCGAGCAGGAACTGGAGCCCGTCCACACCGACATTGTCCGACGCCTCGGCCCCCACGGAAACAACTCCGCTCAGCACAGCGCCCGGCGCCGGATTCGTCACGGCGACCAGCGGCGGCTCCGCATCCGGTTCCGGCGGCGGCGGGTGCACCCTCACCCAAACCGACCCGGCCCATGTTTCCAGCTCGCCATCATTAACCTTCAGAGAAATGCCGTATCCGAAGCTGCTGGACTCGCTAAACGACACCGACGTGGACAATTGATTCGGGCTGGCGATATTGACCCGGGGATCGCTGGCCGACCACGTCACCGAAACCGAACCGGGCGGATCCGGACGGCCGTCGTCGAAAACCATGGCGGTGAGGACCAGCGGCTCGCCAAAAACGATTTCACGGTCGGGCCCGGCATAGGCGACCGGAGCCAGGTTGAGCGGATTCTCCGGGTCCTCGACCTGCACCGTGAACAACGCCACGGTTTCGTCAAGGCCGTCCGTCGCTTCGACTTGCAGAATATAGCAGCCCGTCTCGCTGAATGTTGCCGCTGTCTCCCATGCGTTCGTGGATTGGTTCGGCTCGAAAGCGACCGCGCCCGGACCCGCCACCTTCGACCACGCGGCATGCAACGGCAAAGGCCCGCCATCAGGATCATACGCGGCCGCCGCCAGCGCGAGAGGCTCGTTTGTCTGCGCGATCCCGCCAGACTCCGGCCCGCTTTCAATGACCGGGGCCGTATTGCCGAAATCAACTTCCTGCCGGAACGACAGCGTGCCCGCAACGTAATCGTCGGTCACGGTCAACGTCTCAAGCGGAGCCGGCGGCACGTTCAGCTCCATGATCCCGGCGCTGGGATCCTCGGCGCCCGGAATGCTGTTCGCCTTGACCAGCCAGCCGCCGGTCTTGACCACCCCTCGCTTGATGGCGTATTCACGAATATAGGAATGGCGGACACCCCTGCGCCACCCCTCCGTATAGGGCGTCCATGCTCCGTTCTGCACGGCCAGCATCGCGGCTTCGAAGACGTCGCCATTCCAAGACACGCTTTCCGAATTGACAATAAGATCCGCCTGCAAGCCGGCAGCCCGCTCTAGCATGTCGTAATCCTGGTAATCGTCGCAAATCACAGGGAAAACCGTAAACGGCATGCCGGAGCGCGTGGTCAAACCGAAAGTTCGGACTGTTTGCAGAGCCCAGTCTTTCTCGTCGCCTATTGTACCCCCGGAGGGAACGATATCCATGCAGGCTTTGCGACGATAGCCCGCTATGCGACCGTCACGATCAATGACCAACAGCGTATTGTACACCGTATAGGGCTCCCACCACGGATACTCCTCAAAATGCCGGTCGACGCGTTCGGCCACTGTGCCCAGCATAACATGGACAGCATTGGACTGCGCCCATGCCTGCGTCTCCTCGACGGCCGCCACAATCTCGTCGCTCGTCTCGCTGCCACTCGACACCACCCTGAAGTAGCCGTAGCCATCGGGCTCGATATGCACCGGATGGTCGGTATACCCCTTGTAAAACGTGTACTCCGGCACCACGACCAGATCCGGCGGACGCTCCGTCTCGTTCGCCGCAAGCGCGGCCAGCTTCTCGCGCAGCAGGGCGCGCCGATCCAGCGAGGTATCGTGCGAACGCATCTTGAGCGCGGCGACATTCAAGGAACCGGTCGGCAAACTGTCGGCCCGGGCCTGCCCCACCCCCTGCCCGACCAGCATAATCAGACAAAAACAGGCATACGCCGACATGTGAACCGCATGCTTCTTCATGATCTCCTCTGCCATACGACGATACGGGATAGCGCTGTCTTAAATTCAATGCTCGAAAAGGCGGGTGTTAGGCGGTGAAAAAGCGAAATGACATAGCTTAGGGCTCGCAGCAGAAAAACTCGTTTTTTTTAGGTCTAGTCAGATACCACCGGCAAAGCCGGTGGCTTGGCATATGTGAACCGCTCAAAGCGGATTGTTTAGAGGCAAAGATCGAACATCGAAGTCAACATCGTCCCGTGCTTTTTGCGGCTGCTTTCCCCCTCTGTTTTCCTATGAGCGCAAAATTCGGTTGCGCATCCTGCAACCATTTTTAGATAAGCATCTTACAAACAATCTGTT
>SLMC01000205.1 GCA_007133745.1 Kiritimatiellia bacterium | reverse complement strand
CGGCTTCGTCGTATTCGCGCCAGGCATAGTCCCGTTTCCTGTCGAGGGTCTTGACCTTCTTTTGAAGCCCGATCTTCTCCGGCAGGCTGCTTGAATGGCGCACCTGTTTCTTGAGTTCCTTGATCTGGTCGTCCATCTCCTTGAGATTGGTCTTCAGGGTGGCGCGGCGGTCGCCTGCCCAGTGGTCGAGCTTCTCCATCTCCTGATCGAAGAACGCCGCGCTTCATTGCTGCATTGAACGTGCGGGCCTCAAGGATGTGGGATGGAAGGAAGAACTTGTCCAGTAGCTCCTGATTCCACTGCTTCCGCAGACTCGACGGAACAATGATCAGAATCTTGCGCTTTCGTTCGGCCCAGCGTTGGGAGATGACCATCCCGGCTTCGATGGTCTTCCCGAGCCCGACTTCATCGGCGAGAATCGCGCCCATCGAAAGCGGGGACTTGAAGGCGAAGAGCGCCGCCTCCACCTGGTGGGGATTCAGGTCTACCTGCGCATCAATCAGCGACGCGGCGAGCTTCTCGACGCTGTCCGAAGGGCAGCGTTTCGTCAGCTCGTGCGCGTAGTATTTCGCGTGGTAGTCCGTCAACTGCATTTCAGTTTTCCTCAGTACTCTCTCCGGCCTTCCCGGATTTCACCCAGGCGTTGACCTCTGAAACGTCGAACTTCCAGAGTCGGCCAACCTTGTGAGCGGGCATATTCTTCGTTCTGATCCAGCGGTGAATCGTATCCTGGCTTACGCCGAGGTATTCCGCTATTTCCTCAAGCGAATGCCATCTTTCGGGTCCTGACATTGGTTCGTGCCTCCACTTCGTAGCGTCGCAAATGCTCCGCAATAATACCGACTAAAACGGAATACTACATATCACAGTGCCGATAGGAACGCAAGTGGAAAGCCGTGGATGGTTTCGGTTTTTGGGGTTCTGTTCTTGAGCGGAGCATGTCCGGCCCCGGAAACGACATGGGGAGCGCCGAACAGAAGGCAAGTGAGCTCGGGCACTGCGACGGCGGGAGCCGGAAACAGAACCGCAATGGCCGCGCACAGGCGCAAGCGCCAACGCATTTTTCGGGATGTCTGCATTTTTGCCGGGCAAGGCTTGACATTGTTTCCCGAAATGGTACTTTCTTTGACTTTTGGACTTGGCAACACGAAAAAAAGGAAGCAGCATGAAGCGGACTTATCAGCCTTCAAATATCAAGCGGAAGCGCAAAATCGGGTTTCGTGCCAGAATGGCGACCGCTCAGGGGCGGGCTGTTCTGAAGCGGCGCCGTCAAAAGGGTCGGGCCAAACTGACGGTTTAGCGATTGTCAAGGCATTCGTTTTTCAGGCCCGTTGCGTTTGCCCCGAGAGGATTTCATGTCCGAAGACGCGTCTCAGGCATGCGATCGGCGATCGGCGCATGGCGCGCCCGACCGGCGGCTGTCGCGCAACATGCGAATCGCGCAGGCCAAGGTGTTTCGCGATGCGTTCGCCGCCGGGCGAGGCAGGGCAGGGCGCTATATGGTGCTTTGGCTGGGGCGCGGGTCCGAAGCCTGTCTCAGACTGGGGGTTGTCGCCAGCAAGCGTTCTTTCCGTCGGGCCGTGGACCGCGCGCGGGCCAAGCGGCTGCTGCGCGAGGCTTTTCGCCTCAATCGTTTTCGGTTCACGGGACCGTCCGACGTGATTCTTCTGGCGCGTCCCGCGATCGGCAAGGCGCGTTGCGCGGATGTCGAGAAGGATCTGCTCGATTTGGCCCGTAAGGTCGGGCTCATGGCGCGTGACGCCGGGGGAAAATGATGCGAGGCGTTTGCGAAAACCGGCGTTTACCGGAGTGGCTCGGGCATCTTGCCCGTGTTTCATGGGCGGGACGCCCATGCCACAAGGGGTTCTGCAAGAGCCTCCCGGATTCAGATTGTTCCGTTGCAGGGTGCGACGCAAATGTATCGTGTATTCGATCACTGATCACTGATTACTGTTGGTTGCGGCCTCGCCGCCTTGGGATGATGCCATAATGCGCAGACTTATGACCATGCCGCTGAATATCGTTTCCGTTGCCGCGAGCGGGACTCTGGTTGCGCTGATTCGCGTTTATCAGGCGGTGTTTTCGCCGTTTGTCGGACGCTGCTGCCGTTTTTATCCGTCGTGTTCGGCTTACGCCATCGGGGCGATACGCAGGCACGGCTGCGTCAAGGGAGCCGGGCTTGCGGCCTGGAGACTGTTGCGGTGCAACCCGTTCAATCCGGGCGGGGTCGATCATGTTCCGGGGAAATCAGAATGAATAAACAGGAAAAAGCGATTGTTGTCCTGCTGTTCGCCTTGTTGTTGGGTTGGTTTTTTCATCAGGACAAAGTGACGCGCGAACGCGCCGAAACGCTTCGGCGCGAACGCGAGCGCGAGGCGATGCTTGCGCCTGTCGCGGAGGCTACGGACGAGACCGCCGTTCAGGACGATCGTCCTGTTCCGGCCCGGCCCGACGATGCGGTCGATCCTGTGCCCGACCGCGAGGACGAAGAGACGGTTCGCACAGCCGAACAGGAGGCGGAACCTTTGCTCCCCGAACGGATCGAGGTTTTGGCCAACGAGGTCATGAATGTCGAAATATCCTCGTGGGGCGGCGTGATTACAGGGGTGGAACTGAAGCTTTATCCGCAAACGCTCGATCCCGAAAGCGATCCGATCCGCTTCGATTTCTCGGACAGGCCCGCCCTGGCCATCGGCAACATTGCCGGTTTGTCCGCACGCAACGATTTTACGCTTTCGGTCGACGGCCCGACAGCGACCGCCGAACGCGATTTGGGGACCGGCCTTCGATACGTTCGCACGCTGACCTTGACGGATGGCTATCAGATTCTGGTTTCGGAAAGCTTTCGCAATGATGGCGATATTCCCCTGTCGCTGCCCGAGCATACGCTGGGTTCGGGGTTCATGGAGTCGATTCAAACCAAGGCCAAGTCGCGTGGACAATCTTTTCTGGAACTGAACGCGCTGGGCTATCGGACCGGCAGTCATGTGAAGCGCTGGCGAGAGAAGGACTTTTCCAAAATGCTGGGCGCGCCGTCGTCAGGAATAGGGTGCGCACCCGCGAACATGGAGCTTGTGGATGAAACGGGCATGGACCTGCACCATGAACTGCTGGCCTGGGGCGCGGCAAAGAACAGGTTTTTCGTTCAGATCATCGCGCCCGAAGAAGGCGCCGCCGGGTGTCGCCTGCATGCCGCGCGCGATCCCGAAGCGGAAACGCTCGACGTTACGGCTGTGGCCTTGGACATGATTTTCCCGGCCATGATTCTGGAGCCCGGCGTTGCGATTCGAAGAGAGACCGGCTACTATATCGGTCCCAACAAGTATTCGAAATTGCAGGCGCTGGGCAAGCATCAGGATAAGGCGATGCTTCATGCCTGGCAGCGCTGGGGCTGGTTCCGCACGTTGAGTGTCGGGATGCTGTGGACCCTGAACCGCATTTACGATGTCATCCCCAACTACGGCGTCGCAATCATCCTGATGACGATTCTGGTCCGCATCGTTTTCTGGCCGATCACCCGCAAAAGCACGTCCGACATGAGGAAAATGCAGGACCTCAAGCCGTTAATGGCCAAAATCAAGGAGAAGCACAAGGAGAATCCAAAACGCATGCAGGAGGAAACATGGGCGCTGTACCGCAAGCACAAGGTCAACCCCATGACCAGTTGCCTGCCCATGCTCGTGCAAATGCCGGTGTTTGTCGCCCTGTTCAACGTGCTGCGCGGCGCTGTGGAACTGCGGTTCGCTCCGTTCCTGTGGATTGCGGATTTGAGCGAGCCGGAGCGGCTGCTGGAAGGCATATTGCCGTTCGGGCTGGTTCTGAACATTTTGCCGCTGCTCATGACCGCGACGACCTTTTTTCAGCAGAAGCTGACGCCGACGGGCGGCGATCCCGCTCAGCAGCGCATGATGATGTTCATGCCGCTGTTCATGCTGTTCATCTTCTACAACTTCCCCGCCGCGCTGGCGCTGTACTGGACCGTGAGCCAGGGGCTGGCCATCGTCCAAATGCTGGGCAAGCGGCGGCAGACCAGCGCTTAGCGCCTTAATCACTGCGTTGGTGTCACTAATACCAAGAAGATTCGGTGGACGATAACGGCGACGCGTACGGATTGCGATTTTGATTAGCGAGCGGGAAGAGTGCGATTAGGATCGGCGACGGTACTTTCCCGTCCTGCACCCGCAGCCGGGTCCGCAGCCCCTTTCCCCTCGCTTGTATTGGACGGCGTGATCAAGATTTGTTGAGTTGAAGGGATTTGAGGATGTAGGGCCAGTAGAGGCGGGTGTAGATGTAGAGGGTGATCATGTTGACGAGCAGAGCGACCGCCTCGAACGTGTAGAGGGCGGCCATGTTGAAGAAGCGCAGATGCGCGGGCGCTTCCTCGTAGTAATAGATGGCGCAGACCAGGGGGAAGTTGAGCCCGGTGCGCAGTTTGCCCGACCAGTTGGCGCTGCCGCTGACGTTGTACATGGAGCCGATGGAACGCAGGAAGGTGACCCACTGGTCGCGCGAAAGGAAGAGCACGGTCATGATCAGCAGAATCAGGGCGTGAGTCTGGTGCGCGTTCTTGGCTGCGATATAGATCAGCAGGGGCAGGGTCGTGAGATAGAAGAGCTTGTCCATGAGCGGATCGGCATGGGCGCCGAAGCGCGTGACGACCTTGAACTTGCGCGCGTAGTAGCCGTCGAACCAGTCGGTGAGCGTCGAGATGACCAGTGTGGCGAACACGGCGAAAAACAGCGCGGGGCTGTTGAATTTCGAGTGGATGATCGCGCCAATGAAAAAGAGAATTACCAGCGGGAACCTGACAAAGGTCAGGAAGGTAACGATCTTGAGCTTGGTCACAGGCGTCATCTGCCGTTAGCCCCTTTCAGGAAAGCATACGCGTACAATGTTCGATGTTCGTCTTAGCGCCTTATTCCCGCGTTGCTCTCATTAATAAAGAAGATTAGGGCGAAAGATTAAGGCGAAAGAGTAGGGCTCAAGACACGAACCCCTTAATCTTTTGCCCTAATCTTTCGCCTTAATCTTCCCTTGCCCGCTTCATCGCGGGACGCCTGCACCACTTTGGGCAAATCCAATCGGGTTTTGCGGCAATAGGCTCGCGACATCGCAGGCCGCGCTGAACCCGGAATTACTGGCCCAACTGATAGCGCGTGAAGCGGCGTAGCGTCAGTGTGTCGCCCAGCGCCTTGCCTTGCTCTTCGAGCAGCTTGGCGATGGTTTGCTTGGGCTCCTTGACGAAGGGCTGGTTCAAGAGGCAGACTTCGCCGTAGAATTTTTGCATTTTGCCGTCGACGATTTTTTCGATCACGGCGGCGGGCTTGTCTTCCATCTGCTTGGCGTAGATGTCGCGCTCGGCCTTGACGACATCGGCGGGCACATCTTCGGGGCGCAGATACTGGGGCGCGCATGCGGCGATGTGCAGGGCGATATCCTTGAGCAATTCCCGGAAGGCTTCGCTGGCGAGCGTGTCGGGCTTTTCGCAGCCGACTTCCACCAGAACGCCGATTTTGCTGCCGAGATGGATATAGGATTCGATGGCGCCTTCGCCTTGCAGGGCATAGCGCAGGTTGCGGCGGATGACGATGTTTTCGCCGATTTCTGCGATCTTGGCCGTGAGGATGTCTTTCATGCTGTCGGCCAGCGCGTCGTCCGTGCCGCAGGCTTTTCCCGCCATGTCGGCGACGAAAGCCAGGAAGGTTTCGTTGCGCGCGACGAAATCGGTTTCGCAGTTGACTTCAACCAGGGAGCGGGTGCGGCCCTCTTCGGCGGACGCGGTGGCGATCAGGCCCTGGTTGGCGGCGCGCGACGATTTCTTGGCGGCCACGGCCATGCCGCGTTCGCGCAACGTCCGCGTGGCGGCGGCGATGTCGCCGTCGGTTTCGACGAGCGCTTTCTTGCACTCCATCATGCTGACGTTGGTGGCGTCTCTGAGTTCCTTGACTTGAGCAGCGGTAATGGCGGCCATCCTTCAGTCTCCTTGTGTCTTGGCGGCTTTCGTTTCGGAGCCGGGTTTCGACGCGGTCTTGGCGGCGTCTTTGGTCTTGGTTTTCGCAGCAGCGGGTTTGTCGGTCTTGACCGGCTTTTTCGCAGCGCCGTCTTTCTCTTTGGACGCATCGGGTGTTTTATTCGCCGTTGCGTCCGGACGGGGCTTCCTGTCCGATGCCGGCGCCTTGGCGGCGGGGCCGGGTCCGTCTTTTTTCGTTTTGTCGGCGCCGACGCGCTTGGCGGCCGCATCGTCCGTTTTCTTTTTCGCGTCGGCCTTGGCGGCGTCCTGGGCCGCTTTCTTGGCTTCTTGAGCGGCCTTCTTGGCTTCAGCGGCCTTTTTGGCGTCCTCTTCTTTCTTGCGCGCGAGTTCGGCGGCGATCTTGGCGTATTCGTCGCGGGCCTGTTCCATGACGCGTCCCATGGCGCCGACAATCAGCTCGACGGCGCGAATGGCATCGTCGTTGCCGGGAATGACGTAGTCGATCGGGTCGGGATCGCAATTGGTGTCCACCATGGCCACGACAGGAATATTGAGCTTGCGCGCCTCCTTGATGGCGATGGATTCGCGGTTGACGTCCACGACGAAGACGGCGCCCGGCGTGTCGATCATGTCGGCAATGCCGCTCAGGTTGTGCCGCAACTTGCCCAGTTCGTGCCGGGTACGGGACGCCTCCTTTTTGTGCATCGAGGCGAAATCGTCTTTCTTTTCAATGGCCTCGAGCGTTTTCAAACGTCTGACGCTGCGGCGAATCGTGTCGCTGTTGGTCATGGCGCCGCCCAGCCAGCGCGTTATGACGTAGGGCTGGCCGCATAGTTCGGCCGTTTCACGGATGATTTGCTGCGCTTGCTTCTTGGTTCCGACCAGCAGAACTTTCTTTCCGCTTAACGTCACGTCCCGAAGAAAGGACAGCGCTTCTTTCAGCATGGCCATACTCTTGGCCAGATCGATGACATGGATGCCGTTGCGCTTGTCGAAGATGTAGCGCTTCATCTTCGGGTTCCAGCGCTTGGTCTGATGCCCGAAATGCACGCCGGCTTCAAGAAGATCCCGAATGCCTATATCGTCGGGCCCTTTTCTGACGGGCGGAGGCGTTTCCGGGATGACAGGCGTTTTTTCCGGAGCAGGGGGGGGAAGGGCGTCGGTCGGTACGGTTTCTGTTGCAGCCACAGGTATCTCCTTTATTTCTCGCGCCCCGGTCGATGCCGTGAACGCATTGAATCCGCTTTGCCTTTCTCCCCGTGGCAGGAAGAAAGAACTCGCTTCCGTTCCCGTTTTGCGTCCTCTCGCCAGGCAAAAAGACGGAAGGGAACCCAATAAGATGCAAGAACTTATCAAAACGGAACCCTTGCGCAAGATAAAAAGATAAAAAAATTCATTTTTTTTGTTGACAAGTGTGGGGCAAAGTGTCAAATAGTGTCATGAAAGGGGGTGCTGTGGACCCAGTGAACACCATATTGGAAGAGGAAATCAGGGGGCAGGGCGTTTTTGTCAGCGCTTTTACCCATTCTCTTGATCCGAAAAAGAGGCTCACGATTCCCTCTCAATGGCGTGCGCAAGTGGGAAACCCCAAAAGTCTGTATGTGCTTCCGGATGTCCGTCACAAGTGTCTGTGTGTTTTTCCCGCCGGCGAGATCGCGTTGCGTTTGAAGAAAATGCGCGACTATTCCATGGCCGACGACAAGGCGCGCCGATTCGCGCGGACGCTGGCTTCTCAATCGGATCTGGTGGCATGGGATTCGCAGGGGCGCATTCGCGTGAAAGACGATTTGCTGAGGTTTGCCGATTTGGAGGATCAGGTGGCGTTGGTGGGAGCGTTTGACCGGTTCGAGTTGTGGAATCCTGACAACCTGAAAAAGGCCGGAGACATGGATGGCACGGCCATGACGGAAGCGGCGCAGTACGTGGGGCTGTAATTAGGGGCTAGGAGCTAGGGGCTACTGAACATCGAACACTGAAACCTGAAACCCGAACACTGATAACTGATTACCGAGTACTTTGGTTGCGGCTTTGCCGCTTGGGGAGAAATGGCATGACGGAGACGAATAAAAGGGCGTCAGTGACGATGTGTTGCGAGTGCGGCAAGGTGCGTATCGGTCGCGTTTGGATGGAGTCGGGTCCGCTTGCGAATTCGTCCGCCTGTGTTTCGCACGGTTTTTGTCCGCACTGCTACGACGCAGCGATGCTGGCGGCCGCCATGGTGAAAGTGGCCTCGTTCAGTTCTGTTCGGGTTTAAATCGGAATCGCGATGCATGAACCGGTTTTGCTGGCGGAGTCTCTGGATTTTTTGAATGTGCGACAGGGCGGCGCGTACATTGACGGCACGGTAGGCGGCGGCGGCCATGCGCGGGCCATCCTGGAGCGGGCGATGCCTGGCGGGACGGTGTTGGGGATCGACCGGGATCGCGAGGCGCTGGCCCGGTTGGACGCGAGTTCGGGCGCGGCGTCGGGTGGCCGATTCGGTTCGGGGCTCGCGTTGGCGCACGGGAATTTCGCGGACATGGCGACGCTGGCCCGGGCGCGCGGTATCGAGGCGGTGGACGGCATTCTTCTGGATTTAGGGGTGTCTTCCGATCAGCTCGATACGGGCGAGCGCGGGTTCAGTTTCATGAAGGACGCTCCGCTGGACATGCGGATGGACCGAAGCGCGGAAGGTACGGCCGAGGAATGGATCCGTACGCTGCCCGAAAGCGAGCTGGCGCGGATTATTCGCGAATATGGCGAGGAGCGCATGGCGCGACGCATCGCGCGCGTGATTGTGGAAGAACGCCTGCGCCGGCCGTTGAAGACGACCGGGCAGTTGGCGAGTTTGATCTGCCGGGCGACCGGCCGCCGGACGGGGCGCATTCATCCGGCGACCCGTACGTTTCAGGCGTTGCGAATGGCGGTGAACGGCGAGTTGGACAGTCTGCGCGCCGGCTTGACGGCGGGGCTGGATCTGTTGAAAGCGGGCGGACGCATGGTGGCCATATCCTTTCATAGCTTGGAGGATCGCGAAGTGAAGCGCCGGTTCCGCAGTCATGCGGGGCGTCAGGTTTCGCTGCAGTCCGGCGGCAGCGCATGGGAAGGGATCGAGCCGCGCGTCCGAATTTTGACGCGCAAACCCGTCGCGGCGGGCGCGGCGGAGCGGGCGGCCAACCCGCGCGCGCGTTCGGCGAAATTGCGGGCGGTGGAACGGGTATAGCGCCTTAATCACGCCGTCCTGCCGAAAAAAACAAGAACTTGGATGCGTGATTGTTTGTGAGTGTGTGAGTGAAAACTCGCATACTCCCAAACCCGCATACCCACACACTTGGGTTGCAGGTGACAGCCCGCCTTGTTTGAACAGTGAACATCGGGCATTGAAACAGGAGAGCGATCATGGCGAGAAGAAAGCGAAACAGGAAGAAGCAGGTGCAGGGATTTATTTTGCCCGGGCCGTTTACGGGTATTGTTGTCGCTCTGCTTGGCTTGGCTCTGGGCTATGTCCGTCTTGGCACCGATTGCGAGAGGCTGGGCAAGGAGTTGAAGGGGCTGGAAAGCGAAAGCCGGAATTTGTCGCGGCGCATGTTGACGGAAGAGTACCATTGGAGCCGCATGAATTCGGCCGCGAATATCGAGAGGGCGCTTTTGAAGCACAACATTGTCATGGGCCGGCCGAGAAACGATCAGATTGTCCGTATCATTCGGGGCGAGCCGGGTCGAGTCCGGGCGGCGGCTCGCGTGCCGAGTGCATTGGAGGGCCCCCTGTTGGCGCAGGCGGTTTTAAATGAATGAGAAGGCGGTAAAGTTTCGGTTTTTTTCGGCTGGCGCGTTTTTCGCGCTGGCGTTGGCCGGGTTGGGCGTCCGCCTGATGTTTCTGCATTTCGGCATGGCGGCCCGCGCGGGAAACAATCACATTTACACGACGAGCATATTGGCCGAGCGCGGGCGGATTTTCGATCGGAACGGCCAGCAGAACATGTTGGCTTTGGATGTGGCCGTCAAGGACGTATGCGCCGATCCTTCGATAGCGATGCGACTCGACAATGCGTCTATGCTTGCGGAGCGGTTGGCGCCGCTGCTCGACATGGCCGAGGACGGATTGGCGCAGCAGTTGAATCGGTCCGGTCAGTTTGCCCGTTTGAAGCGCTTTGTTCCCGACGCCGTAGCCGACCGCATAGCCGCGGAGCGCTTGCCGGGCGTTTTTTTCCACGATACGATTCTGCGGCGCTATCCCCAGGGCTCCTCTTTGGGGCATGTGATCGGTTTCGTGAACTACGAGGGCCAGGGCAGCGCCGGTGTCGAGCAGAGACTGGATCGCTTTTTGCGGGGCGCGCCGGGCTATCTGGAAAGCGCGTTAAACGCGAAGCGACAGGAACTTTACGAGCGCCGCGGCCAAGTGATACCCGCTATGATCGGTGCGGATGTTTTTCTTACGCTCGATCAGAACATCCAGCATATCGTCGAGCGTGTTCTCGAGGATACGGTGACGCGGCACCGGGCCAAGGCGGGGCTGGCGATCGTGCAGCGCGTCCGTACCGGCGAAATCCTGGCGATGGCCAACTGGCCGGTTTTCGATCCGAACAGTTTCACGGAATCCACGCCCGAGCAACGCATGAACCGCGCGGTGGCGTACAATTACGAACCCGGCTCCACGTTCAAGCCCATGATCGTCGCCGCCGCGTTGAACGAGGGGTTGGCGACCCCCGACACCGTGATCGATTGCGAGAACGGCTCATGGCTTTACCTGAATCGCCTCCTGCGCGATGTCCACCCCTATGGCCTGCTTTCCCTGGCCGATGTGGTGCAGAAGTCCAGCAACATTGGCACGGCCAAGTTGGGGGTGCGCATGGGCGACCGGTTGCTGTACCGCTATTTGAGGGCGTTCGGATTTGGCGAACGTACGGGGATCGATTTGCCGGGCGAAGAACGGGGCATTGTGCATCCGGTCGGGCGTTGGTCGCGCCTGGATTCGAGCCGTATCGCGATCGGCCAGGCGGTATCCGTCACCCCGATCCAACTGTTGAACGCTCTGTGCGCTATTGCCAATGACGGCGTTCTGATGCGGCCGCATGTGGTCAAGGAAGTCAGGCGTGCCGACGGCAAGGTTCTGTTTCAAGCCCGGCCCGAGGCGCTCGGCAGGCCTGTCCGAGCCGAAACGGCTGCGACGGTGGCCCGGATGCTGCAACGCGTGACCGAGGACGGCGGCACGGGGCGGCGCGCGCGCTTGGACGGATACGATGTGGCCGGGAAAACCGGGACAGCCCAGAAGGTGGTGGACGGCGTTTATTCCCGTACAGCCTATGTCGCGTCGTTTGCCGGATTCCTGCCGGTTGAAGACCCTGAAATCGGCATCCTCGTGCTAATCGACGAACCCGGTACGGAGGCAGGGTATTACGGCGGGTTGGTGGCGGCCCCGGCTTTCCGCCAAATAGCAGGCGAAGCCGCTCTCTATCTGGATGTGTTGCCTTCGCGGTATCGACTGGCCCAGAGCCGTTGAATAAGGGGGCGAACGGAAACCAATGAAACTACACGCGTTGATACAGGATGCGGGAATCGCGCCGTCGCCCAATGCGGGCAATCCGGAGATTAAAGGGGTGGTCTGCGATTCCCGGAAGGTTAAACCGGGATTTTTGTTCGTTGCCATTGCGGGCAACCGCGAAGATGGCCGATCCTATATCCGGGACGCGTTGGCGCGCGGCGCCGTGGCGGTTGTGGCCGGACGCGAAGGCGCGAACGGTACGGCCGTGTTGCCGCCCGCATCTCGCGCAAGGGGCAACGGCTCGGGATCGGCCGGGGACAAGCCGGACGGCAAGCGGGATTTCGAAAGGATCGAGGTCGATGACGCCCGGCAAGCTCTAGCCCATTTGTCGGCGTCGTATCATGGACATCCCTCGCGCGCGCTGCGTTTGGCGGGCGTGACGGGGACCAATGGCAAGACGTCGGTGGCGTATTTGATTCGGGACATGTTGAGAGCGGCCGGGTTGGCTCCGGGCATGATCGGTACGATTGAATACTGCATCGGCGAGCGTTCGATTCCGGCAGCTCGCACGACCCCCGACGGGCCGACCTTGCACGCCATGCTGGCCGAGATGGCGTCGGTCGGATGCCGGAGCGCAGTCATGGAGGTGTCCTCGCATGCGCTGGCTCAGCATCGGACCGACGCGGTGGAATTCGATGTGGCCGCCTTTACCAATCTCTCGCGCGATCACCTCGACTACCATCGCACCATGGACAGCTATTTCGAAGCGAAACGGCGCTTGTTCGAAAGCCTGGGGACAGGCGGCAAGCGCGCTACGGCTGTTGTCAATCTGGACGATCCGCGGGGGAAACGGCTTCTGGCGGAGGGCGGCTGGAAGGGCGATACGCTTTCGTGCGGTGTCGATGCGCAAGCGGATGTTCGCGCCGAGAATGTCGTGTTGACTTTGTCCGGCGCCACGTTCCGGGCGCGCACGCCCTGGGGCGACCTGGCCATCGAAACGCCTCTGATGGGCGCCTTCAACGTGTCCAATGCGCTGATCGCTCTGGCCTGCGGCCATGCCCTGGGGGCCGAGCCGGAGGTCATGGCGGAAACGTTGCGTCATCCGACGCTGATTCCCGGACGTATGGAACGCATGGCCGCCAAGAACGGCGCCATGGTGTTTGTGGACTACGCCCATACGGACGATGCGCTGGAATGCGCGCTGCGAACGTTGCGCGAGCTGACGGACGGTCGGGTCATTGCCGTGTTCGGCTGCGGCGGGGAACGGGACCGGAGCAAGCGGCCGGCCATGGGGCGGGTTGCCGGCCGCTGGGCCGATCATACGGTGCTGACCTCCGACAATCCGCGCGGCGAAGAGCCCATGGCCATTATCGAGGCCATTCGCGCGGGGTTCGATGCGGGGGCGTCCCTCGAGATTGTCGAGGACCGGCGCGAGGCCATTGAACAGGCGCTGCGCATGGCGAAAGCCGGCGATGCCGTTCTGATTGCCGGCAAGGGACACGAGACGTTTCAGCAGTTCGCGAATCGAACGGCGCCTTTCGACGATCGGCAGATCGTCCGCGCGTTCGCCTTGTAACGAAGAGGTTCTTTCATGCCTGCGTTTAGTCCGGAATCTTTGGCGCGGTGGAGCGGAGGCCAATGGACGCGACAGCCTGTCGGGCCTCTGCTTGGCGTGGGACACGACACCCGGACGTTGTCGGCGCCGTGTCTGTACGCCGCCTTGAAAGGCGCGCGTTGCGACGGCCATGATTATGTCGGGACGGCGTTCGAGCGGGGCGCGGCGGCGGCGCTGGTGGACCGGACATGGGCGGACACGGCGGCGGGCGCGCGGCATGCGGCGCAGCCGCTTTTGCTTGTGGCCGATACGGGCCGCGCGCTGGCGGATTTGGCGGCAGGCTATCGAAATCAACAGGATCCGTTCATGGTCGGCGTGACGGGCAGCATGGGCAAGACGACGGTCAAGGACATGCTGGCCGATATGCTTGCGCGTGTTCGCGAGACGGCGCGGACGCCGGGCAACTGGAACAATGCCGTGGGATTGCCGCTCAGTTTGCTGGCCATGTCGGAGACGGCACGGGCCGGTGTGTTCGAACTGGGGATCAATCATCCCGGCGAGATGGCGCCGCTTTGCGCGACGCTGCGGCCCTGCGCCGGCATCGTTACGAATATCGCGCCGGTGCATATCGAGTTCTTTGACCATGTGGACGCCATTGCTCGCGAGAAGGGCGAGCTGCTGCGCCGCCTTCCGGCCGACGGCATGGCCGTGTTGAATCGCGACGACGCGCATTTCGACCGGCTTCGCGCCATGGCGCCGGGCCGCGTGACGACTGTCTCCATGGCCGGCGACGCCGACTATCGGTGCGTTGCGGCCGATGCGACGCGGGGCGAGGCCGCCCTTGTCGACCGGGCCGACGGCGAAACCTATCGTTTCAGGTTGCGGATTCCCGGCGCGCATGCCGCGATCAATGCCGCAACCGCCGCCGCCATGGCTCGCGCCATGGACGTGACCTGGCCCGACATTCTTGCTGCGCTGGAGGCCTACACGCCGCTGCCGATGCGTTGGGAAACCGTCGAGGCGGGCGGCGTGCTTCTGATTAACGACGCGTACAACGCCAATCCGGCGAGCATGCGGGCCGCCGTGCAAACCTTTGCCGAACTCGATGCCACACGCGGGCGCTGGCTGGTTCTGGGCGATATGCTCGAATTGGGCGCAGGCGCTGAAACCGAACATAGAGAACTGGGCGTCTGGCTGACGCAGTGGCCTTGGCAAGGGCTGATCGTCGTGGGCGACCTGGGCGCGCTTGTAGCCGATGGCGCGCTCGAAGCCGGTTTCGATGCCGCGCGCGTGTTTCGCTGCAAGGCCGCATCCGATGCGGCGCAAACGATGGCCGCCCGGATCAAGCCGGGCGACGCGGCGCTGTTGAAAGCCTCGCGCGGACTTTGTCTGGAAGACGCCGTCGGGATGTGGATGACCCCTTTAACGTAGGGTGGACTTTCAGTCCGCCTATCAAGAGCCCTGCAGAAAGTCGGTCTTGCAACGCAAGCGAAAATGAAGACCCAAGAACGCTCAAGCACAGGCAAGGAGGGTAGCCATGAGCAGTATTGCGACACCCGTAAGGAGCAGCAAGGTTGTACCGGACCGAACGGCGTTTCACAAGCGGTTGACGCCGTTTTCCCGCGAAGACGAGTGGAGCGTTCGCGAGAGAAGAACCTATGGGAATTTGCGCGCGGCCATGGCGTTGCCCAATGGCGATCCGCCGTCTTCGATGCTGTGGGGCGAGGACGAGACCGGTATGCCGGGTTGACGCGGCCACTCCATTGTCGTCCCGTGGAAAGATGGAAGAATGGAAGGGTGGAATGCTGGAATGCTGGAATGCTGGAATGCTGGAATGATGGAAGGGTGGAAGGGTGGAAGGGTGGAATGATGGAATGATGATGGAAGGCTCAAACGCTTGGATCACTCGTTTTAGTGAACCGCATCCGCGCGGTTTCCTGAAATCGAGTGACTCCATTGTCTGAGATGTT
>SLMC01000306.1 GCA_007133745.1 Kiritimatiellia bacterium | reverse complement strand
TGGGCAAGACATTCGGTTTCGCCCAGCATGGATATTCTTGTCAGCGCCAAGCTTTCTGCCGGTGTCCAGAAGCCCTCTATTGCGGCGGGCGACCCCTTGCGCATCGCGCTCGACATGACTGTTCCCTCATGGGAAGGGCCCCTTGATCTACAAGCTGTCGTAAAGGACAGAAACGGTCTGCCATACCCAGGGGAAGAGATCGAGCTTCATGCCGCAGACAAGTCTTTCTGCTTGATTAAGCGCTCTGATGCTCTGGGCGTTGCGACGTTCCATGGTTTGCAGCCCGGCCGCTATCACCTGCAGTGCCTTGTACCGGAAAGAGACAGGGTCGCCGGAAGGTCGAGGATGCGGGATGGCATCGGAACTGCTTTTGCTAGCGCAGACATGGAACTCGCCTCATCCTTTACGGATTCCGCAATTCTAGTCCCAGGAGGGATGGGCAACGAGTCCGTGTATGGGCGCCTCACCATTAACGGGGAGCCGCTCCCGGCGGTTTGTGTGACGATAAAGTATAATTACGGGGAGTACTGGACATATCATGCGCCTTGGCATTCGAGACGGGAGAAACGCTGTGAATTACATCGGCATACAGACTGCGACGGAATGTATTCTTTCCCGCATCTGCCCGATGTGCAGGCAAGACTGCTGTGGGCGCTGAAAACCCATGACAGGGAGATTGAGATCGACAGGCGCTTTCGCACAACCATGCATACGCAAGATTTCGGCATCAATGCGACAGCTTCGATTCGGGGGAAAATAGAGCCCATGGACAAAAGCTCTGAAGTCCCTTCCGTGTTTGTGGTTGCGGAAATGCGCGGGGCATCTTCGGCAACCTACATATCTCGCTTTCGTGTATCGGCGCGGACAACGGAACAAGGAGAATTTCTGTTTAAAGAGCTTCCCGAAGGCGTTTACCGGATACACCAGCCCCTCTATAGAGGCGTGAATCCGCCTTTCATTCTGGAGTCGCAGAACATTCGCTTGTACGAAGGCGATGTGTACGATTTGACCATGAAGCGAAAAAAATAGCGACACACAAAGGCTCTTCCGCAGAATCTGCGGGTCAAAAGGTACGCCTGAACCCCGATTATGCAGGAGAGATTTGAACTGACGGCGCCCGTTCATCGAGCGCATCCCAACCCCAACCTCCTCTCCCACGCCGTCGCGAGGCGGCGGGATGTTCCTTTGCACCCTTTGCTCGGGCGCTAAATTGCGGATGAGATGCGATAGTCTCTGATGCGTTTTCTCAGGGTCATGCGGCTGATGCCGAGATTCTGCGCCAGGTCGCCGCGGGTAACGCCGCGTTCCAGGGCGGATCGGATAATGGTTTCCTCGACGGCTTGAACAAGCGCCGCGCGGGCGTCCGCAAGGTCGCCCGAACCGGAGCCATACCGCTCGGTTGCGGCGCGCACCTGTTTCAACGCCGCCTGACGGTCGGCCGGGATGGCTCTGTCGCGCAGCGGTTTTGACGCGCTTTCCATGATTTCGGCGGGCAGCAGAGAGGGAAGGATCGCATCGCCGGGACTCATGACCACGGCGCGTTCGATGCAATTCTCGAGTTCACGCACGTTGCCGGGCCAGGCATAGGCTTCCAGCCGCGCCAGCACATCGCGCGAAAGCTTGGTGACCTGACGGTGATTCTCCTGGTTGAACTTGGCCAGAAAGTGATTGATCAGCGGCGGAATATCGCCCCGTCGTTCGCGTAAGGGCGGGAGCCGAATGGGAATGACGTTCAGCCGGAAATACAGGTCTTGACGAAAACGGCCCCGCTCGATTTCCTCGCGCAAATCGCGGGACGTGGCCGCCACAACGCGGACATCGACATCGACGGTGTGCGCGCTGCCAAGCGGTTCGAACTGCCTTTCCTGCAAAACGCGAAGCAGCTTCACCTGAAGATGCGGACTCATCTCCCCCACTTCGTCGAGAAAAAGCGTTCCGCCGTCCGCCAATTCGAACCGTCCCTGACGATCTCGGACCGCGCCCGTGAACGCGCCCTTCACATGCCCGAACAGCTCGGATTCCAGCAAGGTGTCCGGCAAGGCCCCGCAATTGACTTTGACGAACGGGCCGTTCGCCCTGGGGCTGTTGTAATGGACGATATTGGCGGCCAGCTCTTTGCCCGTACCGGTTTCCCCGGCAATCAGCACGGTCGCCCGCGACCGCGCCGCCGTCGCGGCGGTAGCCAGCGCCGTGCGCATGGCTTCGCTTTCGCCCACCACGCTGTCGAGCCGATAGCGATGCGGAAGCTCCTGCAGATGCTTTTCGTTGCGCGCCAGCAATTCGTCCTTTTCGACATGCAGCATGCGATGGATTCTGATCACCTGCGAAACGAACGATCCGACAATGGTCAGCAAGCGCAGATCCTTCGGCAACACTTCTTCCACCGCGTAAGGACGATCCGCGCTAAGAACGCCAACGACATCGTCGTCGACAATCAACGGCACGCAAATGAAGGCGGTCGGATCCGCCACGTCTTTGCGAGTAACGGTCCGATCAAGAAACCGGGAATCCTTGCGAATGTCCGGCACAACCTCCGGCAAGCCGCTTTTCACGACGCCGCCCGCGACACCTTCGCCCACCGCATACTCGCCCCGCAGCCGTTCTTCCATGCTCATCCCGTGCGCGGCCGCGATGCGCAGTTTACCCGACACGCCGTCCAGAAGCATAAGGGTTCCGCGAATCATGCCCAGCTCGCCGGCCAAAATATGCATGATGCCTTCGAAAAACGAATTGGGGTCCAAGGCGCTCGCGAGCGTTTCGCCGATCCGTGTCAGAAGCCCGAGTTCGCGCCCCTCGCGCGACTCGGTCACGATCTTGATGCGGCCCCCATCGACAATGAACCGCTGCGGCATCCCGATCTCGGCGCCGTACCGGTTGACCGCCTTGCGCACCGTCAGCGTATTCACGCCGTCCGAAACCGAAATTTCCAGAACCACTTGCGTGATGTGCCGAACCTTGGCCAGAAACGCTTCGGTATGCGCCTCCGTTTCAAGCAGCCAGCAGGCAATGGTGTCCAAATCGTAGAGTCGGGGACAATGATGACCGAAAAAAAGAAGCGCCTTCTCCTCGTCCCCCCAAAGATCGCGCATACCGGTCAGGCTGTCGAAAACATAGCCGGCGCCATTCTGCGCGCCAATACTTTTCAGAACCGATTGCAGTTCCGCCGGATCCGAAGGGCGCTCGACATGCCTGGCTGGACAAGGCGCGGCCTTGAAGAAATCGAGAAACACCGGATCGCCGTTGCCCTTGCCCGAGGAGAAGCAATCCACGAGGATAAACCGGCCGCCGGACATCAAGCCGGCGTATTCCTTGGCGATCGCCTGAGGCGAGCGGTTGAAGCTGACGTAAACCACGGAATCGCCGCGCTGCTCGCAGGCCGAAATGAAGCCGGACACGAACCGATCGACCGGCGCGCCGGAATTCGCCTCCCAGACCACGTTGTCGCCCGTAAGAATGCCGCCGATCAACCGGTCCGCTTCCGGCACGCCTGTTGTCGGATGAGGGTTCATAGCTCCATATGGTCGCGCTCGACATCCTTGAAATAGTTGACCGTGCCCACCTTCAGTTCCGCCGTGGCATCGTCGTCGCAAACGATGATGGCCTGAGGATGCAACTGCAGAACGGACGCGCTCCAAATGTGGTTGACGCCTTCTTCCACGATCTTCTGCAATGCGCGCGCTTTCTTGTAGCCGTTGACCAGCAGCATGACTTCTTTCGAGTCCGTGACGGTGCCGACACCCACGGTCAACGCCGTCTTCGGCACCTTGTCCAGATCGTTGTCGAAGAAGCGCGAGTTGGCGAGGATCGTGTCGTACGTAAGAGTTTTAACGCGCGTCCGCGAGGTCAAGGACGAGCCCGGCTCGTTGAAGGCGATATGCCCGTCGGGACCCACCCCGCCCATGAACAGACTGATCCCGCCTAAATCCTTCATTTTCTTCTCGTACCGCGCGCACTCGGCAGCCAAATCCGGCGCATTGCCGTCGAGAATGTTGACGTTCTCCCTGGGAATGTCGATGGCGTCGAAAAAGTTCTTCCACATGAACGCGTGATAACTCTCGGGATGATCTTCGGGGATACCCACGTATTCGTCCATGTT
>SLMC01000057.1 GCA_007133745.1 Kiritimatiellia bacterium | reverse complement strand
TCTGGACGGTCTGCCTTGCGGCGGGCGTCATGTTTATCGGGCCCGGCAACATCTCTGTCGGCATGCGAAAGGGGCTGTCCGCCTTGAGCCGCATGCGGGAAAGCATTCGGAACGCATCGATGGACAAGCAGGCCTTGATCGAGCGCGAAGAGCGACAACTGGAAAAGCAACGGCGCAAACTGGAAAGAAATTTGAAAAAACAGTCCGTTAGCGGCCCGGGCCGGACGGTCTCCGAAACGGCCCCCGACGCGCAGACATCGCCCGAACGTTCGCCGAACCGCGCACGCGAACGTTCGATCGAGTCCAAACGGACGCGCGAGGTCCGAAAATCCGACGCGGACACTCCCGATGCCGCACGCCCGTCGGAACAGACGGAAACATCGTCTTACCAGCGTCCTCCAACCGATTTGCTCGATTCTCCGCCGAACACCGACACGGCCAGAGGCATCGAAGCCGACAAAACGGTGACCGCCAAGATTCTGACTTCGACCTTGCGTGAATTCGGCATTGAAACTGAAGTCGTCAATGTGGAAACAGGGCCAGTCGTTACACGCTACGAGCTGTTGCCCGCAGCAGGCATTCGGGTCGAAAAAATCAGTGGACTCAGCAACAATCTGGCTCTGGCCCTGAAAGCCACCAGCGTGCGCGTTCAGGCGCCGATTCCAGGCAAAGGCGTTGTGGGCATTGAAGTGCCCAACACCATCGCGACCATGGTGTACATCCGCGAAATCATTGAAAGCGAGGCGTGGACGGCCAGCAAAGCGCGCCTGCCGCTGGTTCTAGGCAAAGACGTGGGCGGCAACGATCTTGTTGCCGATCTGGCCGCCATGCCGCATCTACTGGTAGCCGGTGCCACCGGTGCGGGAAAAACCGTTTGCGTCAATTCGATCCTGACCGGCCTGCTCATGGCGAAAACGCCGGACGAGCTGCGTCTGATGCTTGTCGACCCGAAAATCGTCGAGTTTTCCGCATTCAATCATTTGCCCCATCTGGTCGTCCCGGTCATTACCAACCCGAAGAAAGTGGCGCTGGGCCTACGCTGGGCCATCAACGAAATGGAAAAACGCTACAAGCTGTTCGCCCGCGCCGGCGTTCGAAACATTGAAAGCTTCAATCATCGGGTCGTAGCCAAGCAGGAAGAGTTTTTCGGCGACGGGTCTTCGTCCGAAAAAAAGAACGAACCGCCGCCGCGCGTGCCGTACATCGTGATTGTCATCGACGAACTGGCCGACCTCATGCTGGCCGACCAGGCCGAAATCGAGAACAACATTGCGCGGCTGGCTCAGCTCTCGCGCGCTGTCGGCATTCATATGATCATTTCCACCCAGCGTCCATCGGTCAACGTCATTACCGGAACGATCAAGGCCAATTTCCCCGCCCGCATCGCCTTCCAAGTGGCGCAACGCGTCGACAGCCGCACCATTCTCGACGCGGTCGGCGCCGACAAGCTGCTCGGACGCGGCGACATGCTGTTCCTGCCGCCGGCGACCAGCAAAATCGTGCGCGCCCAGGGAGCCTTGTGCAGCGACGAGGAAATTCACCGTGTTGTCGATTTCATCAAACAGCAGGGCGAACCCAACTACGAACTGGAAATCAAGGAAAAAATCGAAGCATCGTCCGGGTCCGGTCGGGCCGATATGGACGACGGCGAAGACGAAGAACTGCTGAATCAGTCGATCGATGTCATCCGTGAAACCCGTCGCGCTTCGACCTCTTCCCTGCAGCGACGGCTCCGCATCGGATACACCCGGGCCGCTCGGATTATGGACATTCTCGAGGAACGCGGCATCGTTGGCCCGCCCCGAGGCTCCGATCCAAGAGAAATTCTGATTGACTTGGACGGCGAAATCCCCGACAACGCAATGGAAGAGACAAACTCGCCTTTGCCGGACGACGACAGGGGAGACGTCGCAGGCTGATTAAACGGCGGAACCTTTTCATGATAACTTGTCCGAGAGAACAGGTTTCAGTGTTCAGGTTTCAGGGAAACAACGCATTGGGCGCATCATATTAAACCCTGAAACCCGAAACCTGAAACCATTGATATTCTCTCTAGCTCCCGGACAAACTGAGCCTGCTCAGAGACCGGACTGATTACTGATTACTGATCACTGATCACTGATTACTTTGGTTGCGGCCGAAGGCCGCCTTGGGGAAGGAGCGATTATGGCGCTTGGCGAAACACTGCGCAAAGCCCGAATGGCCCGCAAGGAAACCGCCTCTCAGGTCGCGGCGGCGACGCGCATGAAAGTCCAGCTTGTCGAAGCTCTGGAGAAGGAGGATTTCAGCCAAATCCCCGCGCCCATTTACGCCAAGGGTTTCATCAAGCTTTACGCCGAGCATGTCGGATTGGATCCCGAGCCGCTTGTACGCGATTATCTTCAGATTCGCGCAACACCCGATGCTCCTCCGAAAAAAAGCAAACGAGCGGCCACGCCCAAAGCCAGTGTCTCGTCTTCCGCAAACCGACTCGACCCCTCTTCCGATCTTTTTTCGCGGGCCGGCATTGCGGTTCCGGGCGATTCCGCCACGCCCGAAAACATGAAAACGGAAGACGATCCGCCCTCTAAAAGCCGAAGCGCGTATCGGCGCGAACCCGACAAAAACGTTCTGAGCAGCGATCTGGAACGCTACAGCGCATCGCGCGCGCAGGCTCCGCAAGAGCCCAATCCGCCTGCGAAACCGATCGGAGCCGCGCGTCAGGCTTTGGAAACGGGGCTGCTTGCGTTACGCCATGCGCTCGACAGGCTATCCGCCAGCCAAGCGGCCATGCGCGAATATTTCTCCGACATTTCCCTGGCGCACCCGATCCGTTCGCCGGGGAAATTTGCCGTTATGCTTGTCGGCTCGCTAATCATCGCGATTCTGATTTTGTCCGGACTGAGCCGTCACCTGCGGGACAAAGCATCGCCGCAGCCCCGCGACAGCGGTCTCGTCCTCGTCGCGGACGCGCCCGAACCCTATTTCGACTGACTTTCCGGAAAGACGCTCGTTCATGTCGGCACGCCGTTCACAATCTGCGATATCCGTCGGATTCGTCAGCCTTGGCTGCGCCAAAAATCTAGTGGACTCGCAAGTCATGGCCGGCCAACTGCTGGCGGACGGCTTGACCATGGTTTCGCCGGAAAACGCCGATGTGGTCGTCGTCAACACATGCGCCTTTATCGGTCCGGCCCGAACAGAATCGCGCGAAACCGTTCAATCCGTCTGCGCCATGAAACGCGAAGGCCGATGCCAGGCCGTCTTCGTCGCCGGCTGCTACCCGCAGCGCTACCGCAAGACGCTGAAACGGGAATTTCCCGAGGTGGACGGCTTTATCGGACTGGACGCGCTCGACCGTATCGGCGATCTGATCCGGCAATGGCAAAAGGGCAAGCCCCGTCTCACGGATATCCCCCCGTCCTCGCACCGTCTGTTCGAACCCGCTTTGCCCGGCTTGCGTTTCGCTCAAGGTCCCTACGCCTACCTTAAAATCGCCGAAGGCTGTCATCACCGCTGCGCATTCTGCGCCATTCCCCTTATTCGCGGGGACTACCGATCCCGATCCCTTGCCCATCTCGTCAAGGAAGCCGAAGCGCTGATTGCGACGGGAGCGCGTGAATTGAATCTGATCTCTCAGGACTCCATGGCCTACGGGCGGGATACAGTCGAGCATGACGAAACAAACCCGCTGCTTCCCGCTTTGCTAACAGAGCTGGAAGGCATAGCGGGCGATTTTTGGATTCGCATTCTGTACGGATCCGTCCACATGATCGGCAACACGCTGTTGAACATCATGCGGGATTCCGCCAAAATATGCCGTTACCTTGACGTGCCGATTCAGCATTCGCATCCCGAAATATTGCGCGCCATGGGCCGAAGCGCATCGGCCCGCGACCTGCCCGGCGTCATTGCGCGTCTGCGCGCCAGCCTGCCCGGTCTCGCTTTGCGCACCACCTGCATGGTCGGCTTTCCCGGCGAAACCGATACGCATTTTCGGCACCTCCTGCGTTTCGTTCAGGAGATGGCCTTCGATCACCTCGGCGTGTTCGTCTATTCCCCCGAAGCCGGCACGCCTGCCGCTCGCCTGCCCGGCCGCGTGGACAGCATACTGGCCGAAGAGCG
>SLMC01000101.1 GCA_007133745.1 Kiritimatiellia bacterium | reverse complement strand
TTCGTCGGCCCCCGGCTGGAGAACATCGCCAGGCCGTCGGCGTTATCGGAGGGCTTATCGCTGACCAACGGTTCCATCATGGGATTGAAGCCGAACAGCACGCCCTCTATCGAGCCTTCGCCCCAAGTCTTCTCGCTGTTGCCCCCGCTGCTGCGCACGTTCTCTGACGCGCCCACGGTGATGACGTTTTTGGCCGTGCCCGGCGGGCCGATGGAATCTTCGTCCACAATCCCATCTGGCGGAATAAGATCAACGCCATCGTTGCCCGCCGCGAAGAGGATCACCATATCCGGGTGCTCCCACGCAAACCGGTCGGTCTGGACGGCATAGCGCGTGTAGGCCCCGGCGGTGACAAAGCGCGTCAACGGGCGGATGAAGAAGCTCGCGCCCCAACTGTTGGTGTGGATGCGGGCACCGACATCATACGCCTGCCGGTAGAGATCGCCCAGATCGTCTGGCAGGCCGCCGAGTCCGCCGTTGGCATCCAGCAGCGCCTGGAAGACCAGATCGGCCTCCGGCGCGACGCCCGCGAACGAACCGCCATACGCGCTCGCGCCGGGATCGCTGCCGGAGAGCCGCCCACTGCCGAGCACGGACCCGGCGACGTGCGTGCCGTGCCCGTTGGGGTCGCTCCAATCGTCGGGAATGCCAAGCGCGAAGGTCTCCCGCACCCGCCCCGCGAAGTCCTCGCTCAAAGAGTCCCGGTTGCCCGTATCCAGCCCGGTATCCGCTACGGCTACAATTTGCCCCTGCCCATAAAGGCCCAATTGCTCCCAGACCCGTTCAACATGCATAATGTCCCGCCGCGCCACATCGTTGGCCCGCACCTGAGCCAGCAGCAGCACGCCGATCAAGATACCGAGCAGACCGGCATAGGTTCCCTTACCAAGTTTCGCTTTCATTCAAGAGTCCCCTGAAAAATCGGAATTTTTACTGGCTGGAATACTATAGGTAGTGTATGCGTGTCGCAAATTCCTAGATGTAGTGGCTGCGTGCGTGAAAATTCCGATTTTTGGCCTTTTTTCAGTAGAGTCATTCAAAGTCCTTGATTTTGAGCGGGGTGTCCGAGATTATTTTTGGCCTCGGAAGTGCAGATATTGATGCACAGTATCCCCCAAGAACCACCCGCTCATCCCCATGAAGGCCGCGCCAAACCATTGCCCCACGCGCAACAACTCGGTGATGTTCACCATGCCGTAGAGAATAGCAACGGCCAGTGTGGACATCATCGCCAACCCCCCGGCCTCATACCAGGGCGATTTTTCTTCTCGTCGGTCACGTCCGGGAAGGAATATCAGCCATGCACGGATAAACAGCCCGCTGACTATCGCGCTCAACAACAACGTGCCATAGCGGTCGCCATAGATGCCGAGACGTTGCCACAGCACCCAGCCTCCGCCTAGTGCTACCAGAGTATGCGCGATGGCGGCAACCCACGGGCGGTGTAAGGCCGCGTAAACCAACGCGCCCACCAGGCCGATTAACGGGATATTCTGCCACACAAAGGCAATATCTCGCCAGAGGGGCGCGCCAAACCAGACGCCTACCACAGCCAAAATTACCAATCCTGCCACGCCAGCGATAATTTTCCGATTGTCAAGTTGCGCGGCTGCCTTTGCGATGACTCGTGTCGGGTGTGATAGTAATGACGGGGGATTATCAGCAGCGCCGTTTTTGCGGTCTTGTCGCGTTGTGTCCAGGGACCCAGGATCGGCTAAAGGAGAAACCGGCGAAGGCGCAGATTGTATCCCCCGCTGGATTTTTATGGACACTTTGGCCCCAAAGTTAATCGACATCCCCTCTTTCAAGGGCACATATACTTTAGGCTTTAACGCGCGCCCGTTGATAAATGTGCCGTTGGCGCTCCCAAGATCGACGATTGCGCAGCCATGCAGCGCTTTACAATGGATTTCGGCATGATAGCGCGAAACGCGATCATCTTTAAGGATTATATCACTATCGGGCGAACGTCCCAAACGCAACACGCCAAGTTGTAATGTCTGCTCATACCCGTTAGGAAAGACCAGCTTCAGGGGTTCTGGCAGCCCGGCATCTGGAGAGGGTTCGGGGACAGCGCTCGGTTGATTGAGATTGAGCGCGGAGCGCAACGCATTCGTCAATTCCATCGCCGTTGAGTAGCGTCCGTCTGGATATTCGGCCAGACCACGCAATATGACCGTTTCGAGGGCTACGGAAATCTGGGGGTTATGTTGACGCGGCGACGGAGGGGCCCCGAAAATCGTGGGGTCAGACAGCAACGCTTGTGAGCTAAAGGGCAAGGTGCCGGTCACCATCTGGTAGAGGATAACCCCTAGCGAGTAAATGTCAGTGCGCGCGTCTACCGGGCGGCCGCGAAACTGCTCTGGCGACATATACTCTATCGTCCCCATCACCTGCCCCACGCGAGTCAGACTCTCTTTGGAGGGCGCTTTCGCAATGCCAAAGTCCATCAGCGTAACCCGGTCATCCTGCCCAACAATGATGTTCGCCGGCTTGATGTCCCGGTGAATAATCTCGTGTTGATGCGCGTAATCCAGGGCGCTGGACAACTGCTCTATAATGTGTGCCGTTCTGGTCAAAGGCAGCGGCCCCTGTTGACGTATAAGCTGCGATAACGTCAAACCTTCAACGTAGCGCATTGCAATATAATACAGTTTGTCTTGAGTGTCCAGCGTATACACATCAATAATGGACGGGTGATTCAGTCGGGCGGCGGCGTTAGCTTCGCGCATAAACCGCTTGCGCATCTCGTCATTCTGCGCGGTGTCCAAAGACAACACCTTGACCGCCACGTCACGCTGCAACTTCGTATCGCGCGCGTGATAGACAACGCCCATCCCCCCCTTACCGATAATGCCGGTAATCTCGTATTGCCCGATTTGTTTGCCGATAAGATCTTGCATTAAGCTATTCCTTATGTTAGATTACTCGTTATGACGCAATGAAAGCTGCGCTATCGTTACAAAGCCATCGAATGAATTCGACGGTTGATACACAAAACCCGTTAAAACGGGTTAAAAAGCTGTTCAAAAGGGCACCCCCAGGGCGGTTTAACGCCCTTTGGATGGTAGCCGATGGTTTCAACCATCGGCCATCGGCAGGGTGCCTTTCGATAACGTCACCGGGAACTCCTTTTGGACAAGGGCAAGCGTTGATGTCCACCATACAGAAGGCCACCGACTACAAGCAAGGCCAGCGATCCCGGACATATCCCGTTGCCTTCGTCGTTACGTTCCTTAATTTCCGATGTCACCGAAAGGCCGTAGCTCAAGAGGCCCTCGTGATCTTCAACAGCCTGGGGAAAGGTCCAGCGAATCTCGTTATTCCCTAGCAGCATCGTCATGACATCCGAGCGTGGCGACTCGTGATCTGTAATCACGCCCGGCAATCGTACAGAAAGCTCCATGGGCATATCACCCCACCACAATTCACCGGGGGTGATTTGAGTCTCCAGACGGTACCCCGTGGCAAGATGCATAATTTCTGCGGTCAAGGCGGGGCTTTCATCACTGACAACTTGAAAATTTTGGTTGAAGGTGCGAATCTGATCATAACGCAACTGGCACTCGCAGCCGATGAGATTCTCATCGATATTGGCATAATCTGAACAGACGACAGCGTCCGGTTGCATATCCTCCTGTAAATCCGCGCGTACTTCGGCGCAGTCGAGCGGATCGACGTCGTCGCTGTCAATTACAGCCGCGACGAGGTTCACGTAAACGCGGCCATCTTCACGCACGTCGAACATTACGGAGCGATAGCCACAGCCTAGTGTCCAAAAAATGAGTATAACCGCCAAACCAATCAAGACAGGAGAAACCCAAGAACGACGGAAGACGCCAATTTGCCGGGCAGGTTGTTGAGATAGTTGTGGTTCAGCGATACCACGCTGCCGGGCACTATGCCATCCGACAAGGGCAACTATGCCGGCGAGAAAACCGGCGGCCTGACGATGTGTAAGCGGCCCCCAGATGGCGTGAGCATCCGCACGCCAAAAATCCAGCAGCGCATATTCAACAGCGTAGAGGAACAGGAAGGTCCAGAAAGCCTTGCCCGTTCCTGCGCGCCAACGACGAGAAATAAGAATCGCGAAGATAAGCAATG
>SLMC01000009.1 GCA_007133745.1 Kiritimatiellia bacterium | reverse complement strand
GAGGCGTGATTGAAAAAGCAGGCGTCTTCGACTTTGCCGACTGTTTTTTCAGGACCGTCTTGAACAGAAGGCAACGAAGCGTCCCTAGTCCTTGGTCCGTAGTTCTTAGTCGAAAAATTCAAAACAAGAAAAAATGCGCAGCGCTGTTGGTGGTCCGGAACGGTGGACGATAGCGGCGACGAGAATGGTGGACGATCAAGTCCCAACTCGTTATCCGCTCTCGTCGCCGTTATCGTAAACCGATGGCCTGTTCTCTCAGACAACGGTTTGTTTTGTCCTCTGCCCTCTGGGTTGCGGACGGAGCCTTCCTTGGCGCATTTTAAAAGGAGAATCAACATGCTATCGAAGGAAACGCTGGAACAGGGTTTGGGAAATGTGCTCGAAAAAACCGATGCGACCGGATTCGGTCAGGTCGAGCACGGCAAAGTGCGGGACAGCTACAAGCTGGGCGACCGGCGCGTCATTGTCGTGACCGACCGGCTGTCGGCTTTCGACCGCGTGTTGTGCTCCATTCCGTACAAGGGCCAGGCCCTGAACGAGATGGCGGCCTTCTGGTTCGACAAAACGAAGGATGTGGTCGCCAACCACGTGATCGCCGTGCCGGACCCCAACATCATGGTCGTTCGCGAATGCGAACAGCTTCCGCTGGAGTTCATTGTGCGCGGCTACATTACCGGCGTCACCAAAACCTCGGCCTGGTACAACTACGAAAAAGGCGTCCGCAACTTCTGCGGCAATCCTCTGCCCGAAGGCCTGCGCAAGGACCAGAAGCTGGACAAGCCCATCCTGACGCCCACCACCAAGCTGGAAGCGACCGACCGTCCGATCTCCCGCGACGAAGCCATCGCCGAAGGCCTGATCGATGCGGCCACGTTCGACAAGGCGGCGGAGATTTGCTTTGCTCTGTACGACCGCGCCGTCGAGCATGCCGCGAGTCGGGGTCTGATCTTTGTCGATACCAAATACGAACTGGGCCGCTATAACGGCGAGCTGATCGTGACCGACGAAATCCACACCCCCGATTCGTCGCGCTACTGGTTCGCCGACACCTACGAAGCCCTCTTCGCCGCCGGCGAACCGCAACGCAAGCTCGACAAGGAATATGTCCGCGAGTGGCTCGCCGCACGCGGCTTCATTGGCGACGGCGAACCGCCCGAGATTTCCGACGATGTCCGCCTGGAAGCGGCCCGCCGCTATATCGAAGCCTATGAAGTGATTACCGGTCAGGATTTCGTCGCGCACCCCGAGCCGATCGGAGTGCGCGTGGAATCCGCGCTAAGTCGCTTGGCCAAGGCGTAACGATCCTTTACAACAGGACTTATGGGCGAGATTCGCGACCTGTTTGAAAACAACCGCCGATGGTCGGTCGCTATGCAGGCGGCAAATCCGCGGTTTTTCGACACGCTTGCCCGCCAGCAAGCGCCGGAATACCTTTGGATCGGCTGCTCGGACAGCCGCGTTCCGGCCAATGTGATTGCCGGTTTGGCGCCGGGCGAGGTCTTCGTACACCGCAACGTCGCCAATCTGGTGGTCCATTCCGATTTGAACTGCCTGTCGGTTATCGAGTATGCCGTGAACGTGCTCCGCGTAAGACATATCATTGTCTGCGGGCATTACGGCTGCGGCGGCGTCAAAGCGGTCATAGAGGGAACAGCGCACGGCTTGGTCGGCAACTGGCTGGGGCACGTCTATGATATTAGCTTGGCCCGTCAGGCGGAATTGGCGGCCATTCCCGACGAAACGGCAAGAGTCGACCGCCTGTGCGAAATGAATGTCGAGGCTCAAGTGGCCAGCGTCGGCCATACCTCGATTGTGCAGGACGCATGGGCCCAGGGCGTTCCGCTCGCCGTGCACGGATGGATCTACGGACTGAACAACGGCAGACTCAAGGATATAGGCGTATCCATATCATCGCCTGAAAACTTGCAGCGTCTTGAAAACAAAACCAACAACAGGAGCATACCATGAGCAACGCAGTATCGAATCGTGTCGCCGCATTGTCGCCATCCCTAACCCTGGCTATCAGCGCGCAAGCCAAACGCATGAAAGCCGAAGGCGAGGATGTCGTTGGATTCGGCGCGGGCGAACCCGATTTCGACACGCCGCAACATATCAAGGACGCCGCCGCCGTTGCGTTGGCCGCCGGCTTCACGAAGTACACCCCCAGTAGCGGCATTCCCGAATTGCGTCAGGCGGTTGCCGACAAGTTCAAGCGCGACAACGGACTCGACTACAAACCTAGTCAGATCATTGTCTCCTGCGGCGGCAAGCATTCCTGCTTCAACACCATTATGGCCACCTGCCAGAAAGGCGACGAGGTCCTGATTCCCGCCCCCTACTGGCTGAGCTATCCGGAAATGGCCAAGCTTGCCGAGGCCACGCCGGTCATCCTCGAGACTTCGGACCAAACCGAATTCAAGGTCACCCCCGATCAGTTGCGGGCCGCCATCACGCCGCGTACCCGCCTGTTCATCCTCAATTCACCGAGCAATCCGACGGGCACGGTCTATACGCCCGACGAAATCAAGGCGCTGGGCGACATCTGCGTGGAAAACAACCTGTGGATCATGAGCGACGACATCTACGAACATTTGCTCTACGATGGCGCCGTGCACAAAAACGTCGCCACGTTCGGACCGGAACATCAGGATCGCACGATCATCGTGCACGGCCTAGCCAAGGCCTGGAGCATGACCGGCTGGCGGCTCGGCTTCTGCGCCGCGCCCGAACCCGTCGCCAAGGCCATCGACGCCATGCAAAGCCATAGCACGAGCAATCCGACCAGTTTCGCGCAGAAAGGCGGCGTGGCCGCGCTGACCGGGCCGATGGATCATTTGCCGTTGTGGCTGGCCGAATTCGACAAGCGCCGCCTGTTCGCATGGGGAAAACTGAATGCCATCCCGGGGCTCGCCTGCTGCAAAGCTCAAGGCGCGTTCTACCTGTTCCCGAACATTTCGGCCACCGGTCTGAAATCCGCCGAATTTTGCACGCAACTGCTGGAAAAGGAAAAAGTCGCCGCCGTGCCCGGTATCGCCTTCGGCGCCGACGACTACATCCGCCTCAGCTACGCGACCGGCATGGCGAACATCGAAAAGGGTTTGGACCGGCTGGACCGGTTCGTTCGGAGTCTGTAGGCCGACGCGGGCTTGGCCCGCAATCGCAGTGTGTATGGGTATGTGAGTTTGGGAGTATGTGAGTTTTCCCCACACACTCACACACTCGCAAACAATCACGTCTCCAATTTCTTGTTTTCCAGGCTGAAAGCCTGACGCAGCAAAGCCTGGGGCAGCGCCCCGGGATTGTGTTTCCCCTCTTTCACACCCCTCTCCGAATTTGATACGTTTTTCCCCGTCCATTTCGGTTGACGCGTACGGCGACGCTTACGGTGGACGATTGGACCCTCCGTCTGGCGGGCGCGGGGGAGGGGGTTTGGATGCGCAGGACCTGGGGCGCTGCCCCAGGCTTTGTTGCATAACCCCTTTGGGGTTGCCATTAATTATCCTTTCGTATCCTTGCCATCTGCTTTTGCTTGTTTATAGTCGTTAAGGCGGCAAAAATCCATCGCTTCAACCGAAAGACCGTTGAAAAAGCGATAGACCTCGAATCGGTCTTTTGGTTTACTGGGGTAGATCGTTTTCATCATTCGCCCTCGCGAAAAGAAGCTGGCATATGACAGCGCTGGCGCACTCGCATTGAAGACGAAACTAGCTTATTCGGAGCCGATATGTCAAATAGCGAATGGCCTTCGGACAAGAAGACGGAAACCGCCGTCTTTCTGGATCGGGACGGCACACTGATTGAGGAACGCGGGGTGCTGCGGCGTCCTGAGCAAGCCGTATTCTTTCCCGATACCGTGTCCGCTCTGCGCCGTTTGCAGCGGCGTGCGCGTCTGTTCATCGTTACGCATCAGCCCTGCATCGCGCAAGGAGCGGCGACGGAAGCGGAGGTGCGCGCGGTCAACGACGCCGTGGTCGCGCGGCTGGCGGCCGACGGCGTGCGCATCGAGCGGGTCTACTGCTGTCCGCATGCGCGCGAGGACGGCTGCGCCTGCATCAAGCCCAAGCCGTATTTTCTGGAGCAGGCGGCGCGCGAGTTCGGACTGGACCCCG
>SLMC01000091.1 GCA_007133745.1 Kiritimatiellia bacterium | reverse complement strand
TGAGAGTGTAAACAATCTATTGTTCAGTTGCCGCCCATAAAGGCACCAACGGAGACCGCCATCGCATGAAAAAGACATTACTGAAAGCTATCGAAGACCGGTCGGCAAAAATCGGCGTTGTCGGCCTGGGCTATGTGGGCCTGCCCCTGCTGATCGAATTCGCGCGGGGCGGATTCCCGACTCTAGGCCTGGATGTGGACGAGGAAAAAACACGGGCGCTCAAGGCCGGCCGTTCCTACATACGGCATATCGGCGACGACGCCATCGCGCCCCTGTTCACTGGCGATGCCGCGCGCGCGGACGCCACAACCGATTTCGCGCGATGCTCGGAATGCGACGCCATCCTGATTTGCGTGCCGACGCCCCTGACCCGCCACCGCGAACCGGACCTGAGCTATGTGCGACAAACCGCCGAATCGATCGCGCCCCATCTGCGGCCCGGACAACTGATCGTCCTGGAATCCACCACTTATCCCGGCACGACCGAGGAGGTGCTCGTACCGGCGCTGGAACAGAACAGCCGAGTCCAGACGGGTCGCGATCTATGGATCGCCTACTCGCCGGAACGCGAAGACCCCAACAACAAGGACTACACCACCGCCACCATCCCGAAAGTCGTGGGCGGACTCGATCCCGACTCGCTCGAGGTCGCCCTCGCGCTCTACGGCACGGTCATCCGTCGCACGGTCCCTGTTTCAAGTTGCCGATCGGCGGAAGCTACGAAACTCATGGAGAACATTTTTCGCTCCGTCAACATCGCTCTGGTCAACGAGCTGAAGACCGTCTTCACGGACATGGACATCGACATCTGGGAAGTGATCGGCGCGGCCGCCACCAAGCCGTTCGGCTTCATGCCCTTTCAGCCCGGCCCGGGTTTGGGCGGACACTGCATCCCGATCGACCCCTTCTACCTGACCTGGAAAGCCCGCGAATACGGGCGCGCCACCCGATTCATCGAGCTGGCCGGCGAAATCAACACGGCCATGCCCGACTATGTCGTGCAACGCACGGTCCAGGCGCTGAACGCGCAAGAGAAGCCCGTCAAGAACAGTCGCATTCTGCTGGTCGGCCTGGCGTACAAGCCCAATGTGGACGACGACCGCGAAAGCCCGACCTATCGGCTGTGGGAAGCGTTCGAGACGCTGGGCGCGCGCGTCGATTACTTCGACCCCTATTGTCCCGTCGTGCGACCCTCGCGCGAACATGCGCGCTTTGCGGGCCGCCCATCCGTCGCCTGGGACGCCATCGCGGCGAACCACTACGATGCCGTCGTTATCGCCACCGCGCACGGCAACGTCGACCATAACGCCCTGCCCGCACTGGCCGGACTGGTGGTCGATACGCGCGGCGCCTGCCCACCGGCCGACAATGTGGTGAAAGCGTGAAACGCATGGTCGCCATTGTAGGCCGGCCCAATGTCGGCAAATCGGCGCTGTTCAACCGTTTGGCCAAACGGCGCGCGGCCATTGTGCACGAGCAAAGCGGTGTCACCCGCGACCGACTCGTCGAAGAGGTCACCTGGAAAGATCGCCGCTTCGATCTGGTCGATACCGGCGGGCTGGCCGTTGCAAGCCGCGAACGGAACCCCGACCTGATCGAAGCCGGCATTCGCAGCCAAGTCGATGCCGCCCTGGCCGATGCCGCCGTCATTGTGCTGGTCGCCGATATCGAAACCGGACTTGCCCCCGCCGACCGCGAAGTGGCCGGCCATATCCGCAAAACCGGTCTGCCGATCATCGTCGCCGCCAACAAGGCCGACGCGCCCGAAAAAGACGGGCTGGCCGACGAATTCAATGCGCTCGGATTCCCGGTCTTCCCCGTTTCCGCCCTGCACAACCGCGGACTCGCCCCCCTCATGCGCCAAGCGCTTGCGCACCTGCCGGAAGCCGACAATCCAACACTGCACCCGCCATTGAAAGTCGCCGTGGTCGGACGGCCCAACGTCGGGAAATCCTCCTATATCAACCGTCTCATACGAGCGGAACGCGTCATCGTCTCGGACATTCCCGGCACCACGCGCGACAGCGTGGACATCCCGTTCGCCATCGGCAAAGGCAAACAGGCCCGGCATTATCTCCTGATCGATACCGCCGGCATGCGCCGCACCGGCAAGATCGACAGCGCCGTCGAACGGTTCGGCAGCTTTCGCGCCGAAAACAGCATTCGCCGGGCCGATGTGATCGTGCACGTGCTGGACGCCGTCAGCGGACCCACCGCCCACGACAAGAAAATCGCGGCTCTGGTCATGAGCCGCAGAAAAGGCTGTCTGTTGCTCGTCAACAAATGGGACATGGCCGAAGAAACACAACGCCAGCAAGGGCCGGCCATCCTCCGTGAAATGCCTTTCATGAGCCATTGCCCTCTCGTCTTCGTCTCCGCCAAAACCGGCTACAATATCAGGCAAAGCTTGGACGCCATGGACCATGTCGGCGCCCAAATTCAGGCCACGCTGCCGACCGGCCTGCTGAACCGCGTTATTCTCGACCTGCACGCCAAAACGCAAATGCCGGTCGTGCGCGGCAAACGCCCCAAAATATTCTACGCCACCCAGACCGGTCAGGCCCCCATCCGCATCCGCATTTTCGTCAACTACCCAAAATCCGTTTCAGACTCCTATCAGCGCTACCTGATCAACGGGCTGCGCCGCGCGTTCGGACTCGAAGGCGCCTTCGTCGATCTCGAATTCCGCGCCCGCCGCGAAAACAAATGAACATGCTTTCGTCCAAATAACGGAAACTACACGAAAGGCGCGTTGCTCATGGCATTGCAAGATCGGGACTACATGCGGCCGGACTACAAGGGCAAGCCTCCTGAAAAGAGACGGGCCGGCCCCTGGGCGCGATTCCGTTTCTTCCTGTGGCGACTGGCCAAGGCCGCATCCAAAGCGATCGGCAATCAGCCTTGACACGGGATCGTTTCGATTCGCGCTCCTGTTTCCGCCTCCGGCCCGATCGCCGCGATGCGCAGAATCGGATAGCCGGTATTCATCAAGGAATGATCGCCTGTGTCCCGCATACGCTGCCAAACATGCGTCATCATGCGCTCCACGCGTGCCCGGCACTCCGGCCGCGCCGCCAGATTGACCTTTTCGAACGGATCGCGCTCCAGGTCGTACAGCTCGTCGTAATCGAAGCCGTTAAACACGAATTTCCAGTTGTCCTCCCAAAAAATGCGCTGGGAAACCAGATAGCGCCCGCCATGGTATTCGGCGAAAGCCGTCTGAAAGTCGGCATCGTCATCGGGGTTGCGCAAGACGGCCGCGAACGAGCGCGAATCCGGACCGGGTATCGGCTCGGCGCCGGTGGCGTCCAGAATCGTGGGACACAAATCTTGCGAGCCTACGCGAGCATTGGAGACCACGCCGGCAGCGACATCCGGTCCGGCCATAATCAGCGGAATGTTGTACGCCTCCTCGAACGCTCCGAAATTCTTGCAGTACAAGCCGTGCGCACCGAGAAATTCGCCATGGTCCGCCACGAAAATCACCAGCGTATTGTCCATCGCCCCGGCTTGCTCGACGCGTTCAATCAAGCGCCCGAATTGCGCATCCAGCTCCGTAATGGAAGCGTAATAGCAGGCGGTCGCCTGCTTTTTTTCAGCATCTGTCAGATCCCGCCAAATCGCGGCGGCCCGACGATACAGGGCCGGCTTGTCGGTCATCGGATCGCAAGCGTTGGGCGGCAATTCCAAGGCGTCGGCAGAATACAGGGCATAGGCCGCCTCCCCGCAAACGAAGGGGTCGTGCGGTTCAGGCACACTGACGCAGACGCACCAGGGCCGGTCGCTTTTCAGAGCCGTTTCCAGCCACGGCTCGGCCATGGCTGTTATCACGCCCATCGGCCGTTGTTCCGGCGGAGTACGGGTAACGCCATAATGAAGCGTATCGGCGTATCCGGGCGCTTGACAGGTCTTGTGCGACGCCAAACGAGCAGGCGACCGATAGGCAGGATCCAAGCGATCGGCGGCAAACGCCTTGTAAGCCTCGTTCTCCATGGTTCCATCCGTGGCCCATCCGAAGCGTGACGGCGAATTCGACCGCTCCACATGCCATTTCCCGAAATAGGCCGTGTCGTAGCCGGCCGCCTGCAGACGCTGCGCCCAATGGGGCTTGTCGG
>SLMC01000052.1 GCA_007133745.1 Kiritimatiellia bacterium | reverse complement strand
CAGGATTAGCGAGAGGGAAGAGTGCGATTAGGATTCGCGAATGACAGCGAAAATGCGCGGGCCCTAAGGCCGTCCGAACGCGTATGCGCCGGTCGAAGGCAGACCTTCCTCGCCCAGGGCGTTGACGGTGACCACGTAGTAGCGACGTCGTTCGGAGCGGGGCAGTTCGGGAACGTCCACATAGCGGGTTCCTTGAACGGGAACGTAATTGATCTGCCGGATCAGCGACCGGTTGAATTCATCCATGCGGTACAGTCGATAGCCTTGGATGGCCTTTTCCGGCGCCGCTTGCCATTGCACCAGCGTTGTGCCGTCCGGCATTTCCTGCGCGTTAACGCCCGGCGTGGACGAGGGCAGCGTCAAGACCATGGCGGATGGCCCGCTTTCGATATGCCATGCGTTGACGGCGTGAACCGTGTAGGCACGTATCTCATGGGAAAATTCCCCTTCCGTCGGCTCCAACGGGCGCGTATCCGTGAATTCCGTTGTTTGGATCGGGTTCTCGGTCAGACGTTCGAGCGGCCGGATTTTCCGAAAGAGTCGCACGGGGTGCATGCTGCCGATGTCGATGGTCGAGCCGTATACATGGTATCCGATCACGTCCGGCGCCCGGGCGGGTTCCCATCCGATATGAACGGTTCGGTCGGGTAGCGGACTGGCCACCACGTCGCGTACCAACGCGGGCTGCGCGCGTACGGTCATGGAACGCGGCCCTTCCTTGCCGCGGGCATCGACGGCGGCAACGGCATAGTGCAAGACCCCGGCATTCGTCGGCGCCGTTTCCGAAAATTCAGGCGTTTCGATCGGGATGCGGTTGGCTTTCTCGAAGGCCAGGGTCCAGGGCTGCGGTCCATGCCCGCGATACACGTTGTAGCCTGCGGCGTCAGGCACGGTTTCCCAAGATATGCGGACGACGGCGCCGTCCGCCGTTTGCAGATCGGGTCGCGACGGCGCAGGCGATTCGGCCGGGCTTTCGGGCTCTCGATTTCTGAATTTGTAGGTCCATGTTTCGCGAACGGCGATGTGGCCCGCATCCCAGCTCAAATGTCCGCCGTCCATGACAAAGACATTGCGGTTCGGATCGTAAACGACGTCTGTGCTTCTGTGACGGGGCGCCATGCCGACGGGCGGCGGAATATCGCGCCAGGCGTTGACGGCCGGATCGTATTGCCGGACGCTCGTTCCTGTTTCGACATGGGTGCCGAACCACAAGGCGCTTTTCGTGATCGGATCGTAAACCGCCGGTTGTCGCCTCGGCGTGTCTCCTTCGGGGCTCGCATCCGTCCATGTGTTGTTTTCCATGTCGTACAGCCAGGTTATTTTGTCGGCCTTGTAATAGCTGCCGCCGACCATGAGGATGCGGTTGACACAGGGCAGATAGCACAGGCCGTGGTGCGCGCGTTTCCCGGGCAGCGGATCGGAGACGTCCAACTGGGTCCAGCGATTGGCATAGGTGTCGTAGACCCAGCCTTGATCGCCCTGATCGCCATGGTTGTTGTTGCCCCACTGTCCGCCGTACAGCATGACGACTTGCGCCCGGTCATGGTAGGCAAGGGTGTGAAATCCGCGCATGCCCGGTCCGTGACTCGATTCGATGGGCTGCATGGGGACCCAGATGTCCTTTTCGCCATGGTAGACCCAAGGCGAACTGGCGCGCATGGACCGCGCGCGCTGCCATTGCCAGCCATGCGTGCCGCCGGGTGTTTGCACGCTGACCGTGGCGCGTGCGGCCTTGTCATGCGCCATGCCCCATGTGCCGCATGAACCGAACGGCTGCACGGGCGAGCGGCTTTCCCGCCAGATGTTGCGTCCTGTATCGTAGAGCCATGTGTCGGGCGTTTGCGGCGAGTCGCATCGGGAACCGTGCGCGCCCCATTTCATGATGCGTCCTGTAGATTCGTCAAACACCATCCCTGCTTCGTAGCTGTTGGCGCACGAGCGTTCGTCGTCCAGATCGACGGGCCACCGGCGCAAAACCCAAGTGTTTTCAGGTTGCTCTTCAAGAGAGGGGATTGGCTCGACCAATGCGCGGAAGACCGGGTGTTTCGCGATCGCGGCCTGGACGTCCGGCCGATGCCAGTACCAGCGCCAACGCAGGGCTCGCATCGCCTGGTACTGGTCGTTGACGGATTTCGAAGTGTTCATGACTTCGATGAGCGCCGTAGTCGCCTTGGGATCTCCGATGCGGCCCAAACTTTGCATGATTCTCATTCTGCGAGATTTTTCGCTGGCCGGAAGCTGTTCGACAAGCGCGTCGACGGCCCTGGGATCTTCCGCCAGTTCCAGTCCGTGCGGAGCGGCGGCATGTCCCGAACGAACCAATTCCGTGAACCGGTCCACAGCGCTTTGCGACCATAATCCGGCCTGGCGCATAGCGGCGTGTGCAATGCTGCGTGCCGTATTGTCGTATTGGCTCCGATGCTTTAGTATAGCGTCCACGCCGTCGGGCGTGCCTAGCCGAGCCAGGCCCATAAAGGCATAGCCTTTGAGGACGCCGCCGCCGCGGCCGGGCCGCGAAGCGCATTGGATCAGAACGTCCGCACCGCGCGGGTCTCGGGTGTAGCCCAGCGCGAGGGCCGAGGCGGACATGGGCGGATCGGCGTCGCCGCCGACATAGGCGATCAGCGCATCCACTGCCGCATCGCTGGCGATCAGGCCCAGGGCCATGCCGGCCAGATTGCGGTCCTCGCTGTCGACGCCGGGTGCGGTTAGCCAATGCATCAGGGGTTCGATCGCGTCCGGATCGGGACAGCGCTCCAGCGCCCGCAGTGCGGCTTGGCGCACAACCGGCTGTTCGTCGTCGAGCAGGGAAAGCAGTGTGCGCCAGACCCGTGCGCCGCCTATTCGGCCGAGGGACAAGATGATCTCCGCCCGTTTGTTCGCGTCTTTTTCACGCGCTTGGGCGCGCAACAGGGGCTTGGGATCGAAACGCGTGCGCCGCGTTCCGGCGCGCCGTGTTTTTTCCGGCGTTTCGATTTGGTCCAGCGCCCATTGAGCTGTTTGCCGGACGCCGGCATAGCCGTCCATCAATCCTTCCAGCAAGACATGTTCGGCCGTTGCTTCGCCGCGGCGGCCCAGTATCTCGGCGCTCCACATCCAATCGTGTTCCGATCTGTCGACGGCGTTGTCCATCAATGCCGTGAAAATATCGGCGTGGAAGTCGGGTTCAAGTCGGAAAATCGATACGCGCCCGGCGGGCGCATGCGATCTGAAATCGCGTTCCAGCCGATCAAGCGAACGCAGGGCATGATGACGGACGGACGAATCTTCGTCGCTGAGCGCCGGATAAAGCGCGGGAATGGCTTCGGGGCTTTTCAGGCCTCCGATCCGGTAGGCGGCCAGGCGTCGCTGGTCGGGACCCCCGTTTTTCAGCGCCGTTTCAAGTTCGGCGAGCGTATTCGCATCGACCGATTCCGAAAAAACAAGGATGTCGTTTCGAACGGCGACGTCCGGCGCCAGTCGTGCCGCAACCGCAAGCGGATCGGCTTCGCCCTTGAAAACGCCGGCATCGAGCTGATGAATAAGGACTCCGGACGGATAAGCGTAGCGCCATCCGGTTTGCCGATGAATTTCCTCGAGAATCTCCGTGCCGAACATCAGGCGTCGCGGCAGCCTCATGGACGACCGCGGTTTGCGGCCCATCGCGTGCACAGGCGTGCCGAACACGGTGCACAGGGTCAGCGTAGCGGCAGCGAGACATAGCGTTTTCGTTAATTTCGACATGAAATGATCTCCTGTTGTTGACCTCTTGTTTGTTGATGAATAGGGTTTGTTTCGCCCGGTGTCAAGGAGGTAAACGCGGGGCTCGATACAACCTTCCGTCAACCCCAACGGGGTTATGCAACAAAGCCTGGGGCAACGCCCTCGTTGTTCTACACAAATTCCTTAATCAACCGCCCGCCTCCGTGTCTCCGTGAACTCCGTGCTCTCCAGCGAGCTCGCGAGCGGGTGGTAAGAAAAAAATATTTAACCACGGAGAGCACGGAGTACACGGAGGGGGATGAGGCCGGGATTTCTCGCGGGTCTGTTCCTGTTCCCTCTAATCTCTGGCGGATTAGGGCGAGGCACGGCTGAAAACAGCGCTTGCTAGCCCATGCGAATAATGTCAGAGTTCACACT
>SLMC01000449.1 GCA_007133745.1 Kiritimatiellia bacterium | reverse complement strand
CGCAATCTGGGCGAGAAAGAGGGGATAAGAGATAGGAGTGTACGAGTACGTGTACGAGTACGGATAAGAAAACCTGCGGAATTGCAACGGTCTGTTTGGAAATACCTTTTCGGATGGCGTTAGACTATGAAAGGAGGCCGACATGATAGGACCTGGAATGTTCATGGCCGGAAGAGCCATTCGACAGGCGCAGGAAGCAGGCGAAGCGACTGGCCGGGAGGCGGCCCGCATCGCGCGCAGCGCGCGTGCTCAATCCGAAACGTTGCAGGGCGATATCGAACGCTTGTTCATGATCACCGAAGCCTTGTGGACGTTTCTGAAGCAGGAGCACGGCTATTCGGATGCGGAATTGATCGATAAAATCGAGGAAATCGACATGCGCGACGGTAAGATCGACGGCAAAGTGGCCAAACAGCCCAATCTGGCCTGTCCCGGCTGCGGTCGCACGATGATCGGCAAGCATGCCCTGTGTCTTTACTGTGGAACCGCCGTCGAGCGCAGTCCTTTCGAGCGGTAGGATTGTTTAAGGGGGCGCATGCGAGACGAACAGGCCGTGACGGACAAGAACGGCGCGCAGGTCGGGCGCCGCGAATTTCTTTTGACGCTCGCGCGCGGCGCGGCGCTGGCCGCGCTGGGCGGATTGGCCTTCGCCGCGACCGCGGGCGGGCGCGAGGCGCAAGCTCGGTGCCGCGCCCGGGGCGCGTGCAGTCGCTGCCCGGCGCAACGCCGTTGCCGTCGCCCGGAGGCAAGGAAAGATTTCGAAAACGGAAAGATGATTGAAAGAGTCAATGAATAATCTCCGGAAAAATCCGGAAGGCCAAATCGAAAGGGTATTATGAATCGCATTGTCAACTTTAGCGCCGGTCCTTCCACGCTGCCCTTGTCCGCGCTTCAGGAAACGGCGGCCGAATTGCCGGATTATCGCGGCGCCGGCATGTCCCTGATCGAAATGAGCCATCGCGGCAAGCAATACATGGCCGTCCAAAGCGAAGCGGCGGCTTTGGTCAAGTCGCTGCTGGGTTTGTCGGACCGTTTTACCGTGCTGTTCCTGGGCGGCGGCGCCACGTTGCAGTTTTCCATGGTTCCGCTCAACCTGCTGGGCGCCGGGAAAAGTTGCGATTTCACGCTGACCGGCGCCTGGGCCGGAAAAGCGTTTGCGGATGCGGCGAAAGTCGGCAAAGTCAACGTGCTGTTCGACGGCAAAGCCCAAAACTACACGACGCTTCCGGATCCGACCACACTGACCGTTTCCCCCGATGCCGCCTATCTGCACATGACCTCCAACGAAACGATCGGCGGCATCCAGTGGCGCGACTGGCCGGATACGGGCGCGGTCCCCATCGTGGCCGACATGTCCTCGGATATCATGAGCCGACGGCTGCCGCTGGAAAAATTCGGACTGATCTATGCAGGCGCGCAGAAAAATCTGGGTCCGGCCGGTCTGGCGCTGGCGATTGTGCGCGACGACGTGCTGGCCCGTTGTTCCGACGAGCTGCCCGCGTATCTCGGCTACAAAATCCATGCCAAAAACGATTCCATGTACAACACGCCCCCGGTCTTTTGCGTGTACATGCTGGGTAAAACGCTGCGTTGGCTGGAAGCGTTGGGAGGCTTGGACGCGGCCGAAGCGCTGGCCGAGGAACGGTCGGGTCTCGTGTACGCCGCCATAGACGAATCGAACGGCTACTATCGGTGCCCGGTCGATCCGAACGTGCGTTCCAAAATGAACGTTGTCTGGCGTCTGCCCTCCGAAACCCTGGAAAAACAGTTCGTCGCCGAAGCCGAGGCGCGAGGCCTGTCGGGGCTCAAGGGGCATCGCAGTGTCGGCGGCTGCCGGGCATCGCTGTACAACGCCATGCCGGTCGAGGGCGCCAAGGCGCTGGCGGATTTCATGAAGGCGTTCGCGGGCCGAGCATAAAACGATCCGCCGCCCCCTTTGTTGTTGACAACACGTTGTTTGTCGTATAAGTTAATTTTCATAATCCTAAATCCGGAAAAACCTTAACGACATGTTTCGGCTTGTTCGCCTTGAGCGGCAGCCGATGGAGGAACAATGCATCCGTTGGTCAACCACTTGATTCAATTGCAGGAACTGGCTCTTATTCGCGACGAACAGAAGATCGCTCAGAGAAAAGGGGGCCATCTCGAACAGCTTGACGATTCCATTGCGCGCATGACTCAGCAACTGCCGCCGGCCATCCGCGAGCAGTTCGTCAAGCTGCACAAGAGGGATCATATCGTCATATCGCCCGTCTCCGACGGCTTGTGCGCCTTGTGCAACATGAAACTTCCGATCAGTCTGGTGCAGGCCGTGCGCATGGCCAAGGCTGTGCACAGTTGTCCGAATTGCGCCCGGCTTCTGTATTATCCGGAATCCGCCCCGAGATGGGTGGGCATCAAGCCCCGGCGCATGGCGCCGCGCAAAGCGGGCGTGTCCCGGTTTTCCTCGCACACGCTCATGATCCCCCGGCTCGATGCCGCGAACAAGGAACAGGCCATTCGGGAATTGGCAGGCAAGATGGAGTTGGAAGGCTACGTGGACAGCGGCGAGAAGTTGCTTGAAATGGCGCTGCGCCGTGAAGTCATTTTGAGTACGGGCGTGGACCATGGTCTGGCCATCCCTCATGCGCGCGGCGTGGAAGGGGGCGGCCTGACGCTCGCGTGCGGCCTGCACCGCAAAGGACTGGACTGGCAGTCGCAAAGCCGAGGCGCCACGAAAATCGTATTCTTTCTGGCAATTCCAACCGCCGCCAGCGCGTTTTATCTCAAGCTCCTGGCCGGCCTTATGGAAACGTTCATGCATCAGGATGCCCGTAAAAGCCTCTTGGCCGCCAAGGAACCGGAGGAGATGTGGAAAGTCCTGTGCAAGGTCACGCGCGCTACCATTAAATAATCCGCTTTGCGTCAAGCATGCCAGCTCAACCGGGACATCGGAATAACGGGGAAGAAACCTTCGCGCCTTCCGGCGCCACGCAAACCCTGGAATGGATCACGGTGTTGAGCGCGGCCGGCTTGGACTACCGACTGACCCGCGATGCGGACGGCTGGCGGCTCCATGTGCCCGCGGCGCATGTCGCCGTTGCCGAGTCGGAAATTCGCGCCTACGAAAGCGAGCGTCTGCCGCCCGCGCCCCGTATTGTTCGCGCCACGCCACGAACCAAGGACCGTCGCGATTTATGGACGGCGTTCTGGTGCGCTCACGCATTGCTCTTGTTCTATCTGTGGCTGGGTCCTTACGATTCCGGCGTTCCGCTGCTTGCGGCCGCCAGCGCCAATGCCGAACGCATCGTCGCAGGCGAATGGTGGCGAGCCGTCACGGCCTTGACCCTTCATGCGGGCTGGCCGCATCTCATGGGCAACATGCTGTTCCTCTTTCTGGTCGGTCAGGCGGTCTTTCGGGCGTTGGGTCGCGGTGTGGGCCTGACGCTGCTGGTGGCCGCCGGCGTCCTGGGGAATCTGGCCACGGCTTATAGCGCGGCGCCGCCGCGTGTCGGGGTCGGCGCGTCCACCCTCTGCTTCGCCGCGCTGGGCATCATGAGCGTGCTGCAATCCGCCGAGCAATATCGCCGCTATCGGCTATGGCGCGCCGTATGGAAACGCGCCTGGATTCCCATGGCCGCAGGCGTGGCATTGCTGGGCATGCTCGGAACGGGGCCGCAAAGCGATCTGGCCGCGCATGCGTTCGGCTTTGTCGTCGGCGCGGCGCTGGCCGCGCCTTTGTCCGGCCGTACATCCGCATGGCCGTCGGCAAAAGGACAATGGGCTCTGACCGCGCTCGCCATCCTGATCCCGACCGCCAGTTGGCTTCTCGCCATCCGCAGCTTGCAGTGATTAGGGGTTAGGGGCTAGGGGTTAGGGGTTAGATTGTTCGGTCCCGTCCTGAAATAGGTTGTCACTTTGACTGACAAAAAAGGGCTATATGCGGTAGATCCGTGTGCGGAAACGTGGCAAAATCCGATGGCAAGAATACGAAAGGATTATTGATGGCAACCCCAAAGGGGTTATGCAACAAAGCCTGGGGCAGCGCCCTCGTTGTACTACACATCTATGCCTCATCTGCGGAATCTGCGGGTAAAATATTGCGGCCGCTAGGGTTAAGCAGGGCCAGACCTTGTTGCCGCCCGGCGGTT
>SLMC01000230.1 GCA_007133745.1 Kiritimatiellia bacterium | reverse complement strand
TGGGTCTGGGATTCGCTGGTGCGCGCTCCTATGGCCGTCCAAGCGACGGCGTCGCCGATATACTGGGGCACAATCGGATCCAACGCTTCCGTTCCGGACGGCAACCCCATGGCGGCGACGTCCAACAGAAACCGACGGGCCAGGCGCAAGCCCTCCTCGACACGGAAACTGCCATCCAACCGCGGATCGTTGGTCAGCCCTTTCCACCCGATGATCGTACGCGGTTTCTCAAAATACACACGCATGACCAGCGTGATCGCATCGCCCACGTCCGCATCGAGGGCCTTGAGTCGGCGAGCATACTCCAGACCGGAATCCACATCGTGAATGGAGCAGGGTCCGACAATGGCCAGCAATCTCGAGTCCGTACGGTCCAGAATGGCCCGCACGCGTTGCCGTCCGGCGAGAATGGTCTGCTCGAGACCCTCGGAAAGCGGCAATGCCGCCTTGATGTCCGCGGGCGACGCCAGAGGCTTCTCGGTACGAATATGAATGTTGAACAGGCGCGTCTCGTCCATAGCCTTCCTCAGTCGTGCTGCTTAATCACGGCGGTGACGTCCGACCGAGTCATTTCGCCAACAACGTTGATTTCCGTATTGCCCACTTTGATGACATCGCCCGGATTCAGTTTGGCCACCTCGATCTTTTCTCCATTCAGCAGGGTGCCGTTGCTGGATTCCATGTCGCGAACGATAAAGATGTCGTCCCAGTAGCGAATCGCGGTATTGATGCGCGACGATTGCGGATCGTCCAGCGCGATATGCGCGTTCTTGTCGCGCCCGATCGTCACGGGCGAGCTGTGCGAAATGGTTTTAAGCCTGACTTTCGCCTCGGTCCCGTCGGGTTTCTTGTAAGTCAACAGCATAACTCCTCCTTGTTTAATTGCAAGACTAGCCGGACATTTCTCCGATAATGGAAATAAGCGGTACGAACATGGCGATGACGATCGTTCCGATAATCAAGGCCAGCAAAATGATCATGATCGGTTCGATCACCGAGGTAAGCCCTTCTACGGCGGTATCCACTTCGTCCTCGTAGTTGTCGGCGATTTTGACCAGCATTTCCGGCAGCGCGCCGGTTTCCTCGCCCACGTCCACCATGCTGACGACCATGCCGGGAAACACGCCGCACACGTCCATGGGCAGGGCCATGGTATCGCCCTCCTTGACGCTGTCGTGAACCTGTTGCACGGCTTTGGCCACCACGGCGTTGCCGGCTGTATCGCGAACAATGTTCAACGCTTGCAGGACCGGCACGCCCGAACTCATCAGCGTGCCCAGCGTGCGCGTGAAGCGCGCGATGGCCGTTTTGGAAAAGAGCGGCCCGAAAACCGGCGCCCTCAGCTTGACCATGTCCAGGATGTAGCGGCCCTGGCGCGTGGCGCGCCACGCCTGCCAGAGAACGATCAGAACCACGATGGTTCCAAGAATATAGTACCAGCGATGCACAAATCCGTGGCTGACATTGATAACGAACTGCGTCAGCGCGGGCAACGGCTTGCCTTCCAGAAGGTCGTCGAATATTTCCGCGAAGTTGGGAATGACCCTGATCATCAGAAAGGACAGAATGATCATGGCGAAAACGAGCACGACGACGGGGTAAACCATGGCGCTCTTGATCTTGTTGCGGATCCGCTGGGCCTTTTCCATGAATTCCGCCAGACGAATCAGCACCACCTCCATGACGCCGCCGGCCTCGCCGGCCTTGACCATGTTCACAAACAAGTTGTCGAAGATTTTGGGATACTGCGCCAGCGCCTCCGAAAAGGTGCTGCCGCCTTCCACAGATTCGCCCATGCCCGCGAGCGCTTCGCGCAGCGCCGGGTTCTTTTCCTGCTTGAGCAGAATGCGCAAGCCCCGCAACAACGGCAAACCGGCGTCCTGGAGCGTGGCCAACTGCCGCGTAAACGTCATCAGCGTCTTGTTCTTGACACGCGCTTTCAAAAAGCCCGGCAGCTTGATCTCCATGCTCAAGCCCTTGTTCGGCTGGCCGCCTTTGACCGAAGCGGCGACCGGCCCCTTGCTTCCTCCCTCGTTACCCAGTTCCACCACCTTGGTCGGGAAATAGTTTTTCGAGCGAATTGCCGTCAGCACTTGCGACTGATTGGCCGCGTCCATTACCCCTTGTATCTCGCCGCCGTCGGCATCCATGGCTGTATAGCGGAATTTAGGCATAGCGCTCCTCCTGTTATCCAATTGACAAAACTGTAGCATATCGGCAAACAATGGCAATCCAAAATTGAACGGAAAACAACGTTTCCGCTCTTGACTCTCCAGGGGGCTTGATGCACCATGCGTCCGGCTCTGTTTAAGACCTGGAGCGCTGTCATCCCATGGAGTAATGGAACGAGGGAATGTTGGAACAATGATAGCAAGCCAAAACGGTGATTCCCTCTGTCGTAAATTCTGCAACAATTGCGCGAAAAACAGGCGTATGGGAAAAGCGACGCCAATGGCTTTCAAGGATTTACAACATTCCTGTCTTCCATTGTTCCATAATTCCATACGCTATGGGATGGTACTGAACGCGGAGTGAAACCGTCAACGTCGAGCGGGACCATACCCGCCAAAGGGAAAAATCATGGGGAAAAACCTGGACATGGAAAAACTGGCGTCGCTCTGCAAGCGACGCGGATTCATCTTTCAGAGTTCCGAAATCTACGGAGGCATCAACGGGTTTTGGGACTACGGCCCGCTGGGCGCGGAGCTTAAGCGCAATGTTCGCAATGCCTGGTGGACCAATGTCGTTCAGCGCCGCGAAAACGTCGTGGGTATTGACGCGTCCATTATTATGCATCCGCGCGTGTGGGAAGCGTCCGGCCACCTGGGCGGATTCGCGGATCCCATGGTGGATTGTCGCGCCTGCAAAAAACGCTACAAAGCCGACGGCTTCTGCGAGGAGCAGGGCCTGAAGCTGATTCGGACGGATGGCGGCTTTCAGTTGCCGGCCGGCGTCAAATGTCAGGCATGCGGATCGGAGGAACTGACCGAACCGCGCGCGTTCAACCTGATGTTCAAGACCTTTGTCGGTCCCGTGCAGGACGACTCGGCGGTCGCCTATCTGCGCCCGGAAACCGCGCAGGGCATTTTTGCCGACTATGCCAACGTTCTGGCCACGTCCCGTCAGAAGGTGCCGTTCGGCATCGCGCAAGTCGGCAAGGCCTTCCGCAACGAGATCAACCCGAAGAACTACACGTTCCGCTCCCGCGAGTTCGAGCAAATGGAACTGGAATTTTTCGTGAAGCCGGGGACCGACAAGGAATGGCACGACTACTGGGTCGCCGAACGAATGGCCTGGTACGAATCGATCGGGCTGCCCGCCGCGAGCCTGGGCCAGGATGTGTATGCCAAGGAAGATTTGGCGCACTACGCGTCGGCCTGCGTGGATATCACGTACCGGTTCCCGTTCGGCGTGCAGGAGCTGGAAGGCATTGCCGCCCGCGGCTGCTTCGACTTGAGCCGTCATCAGGAATTCAGTGGCAAAAGCATGGAATATTTCGATCAGGAAACCAACGAAAAGTACATTCCGCATGTCGTGGAGCCTTCGGCGGGCGTCGATCGCGTCGCGCTGGCGCTGCTATGCGAAGCCTATGCCGAGGAATGGGTGCAAAAGGGGGGCGAACCCGGCGCCGCGTCGCAAACCCTGCCGGCCGAGCCGGGCAAAATGCCGCCCGATGGCTTCGAAGCGCGTGCCGTCATGCGCTTCCATCCGTCCATGGCTCCGGTCAAGGTCGCAGTCTTTCCGCTGGTCAAGAACAAGCCGGAGCTGGTCGCCAGGGCCCGCGAGATTTTCACGGCGCTGCAGCAGCGCTGGAACTGCGCCTGGGACATGACCGGCGCCATCGGCCGCCGCTATCGGCGCCAGGACGAAATTGGCACGCCGCTGGCCGTCACCGTCGATTTCGACACGCTCGAAAACGGAACTGTCACCCTGCGCGACCGCGATACTATGCTGCAGGAACGGGTCCCGGTCGCCGAGCTGGCCGTCACGCTCGACACGAAACTGGCCTGAGAACAATGAAGAACGATTCACGCACGATTCTGGAACAGGTCGCCGCGGGCGCGGTCTCGGTGGAGGAAGCCTTGACCGCCTTGGCCGCGGTTCAGGATTTGGGTTTCGCCAAGATCGATATGGATCGCGCCCG
>SLMC01000215.1 GCA_007133745.1 Kiritimatiellia bacterium | reverse complement strand
CTACGGCGGCGGCAGGAAGGCGTTCGCGCGCAATGACGCCGCTTTGTTCGAGCCTCTGCCATTGGCCGGGCGCTTTGGCCGGAGCGCTGGCCTTGTCCGGCACGGCATAGAGCCGAACCCCTTCGCTCACCGCCTTGGCGCGTTCGCACCAGTTCAGTGCATCCCGATAATGCTGCGCGGCCGGTCGCGGCACCCAGTGCGTCTGCAAGGCGATATCGCCCAGCCACATCATGGCTTCGCCGCGATGCAGGCCCAGCGGCGCGGACAATATGAACTGCTTGAGATCGCGCTCCGCCTCGGCCACCCGGCCCAGATGCGCAAGGCTGGCCGCCCGATACAGTCCGGCCGCCTCCGCAAAGACGGTCTCGGCCCCTTCGTCCAGCAGTCTGTCGTAGAGTTCAAGCGCGCGGCGATGATCCGCATCGGGAATCTCGGCGCGACCGGCATCCGCTCCGGGATACAGGCGCGAGGTATCCGTGAAATCCAGCGCCAGAACATGGTCCGCCTTGCGCGCGGACTGCGCATCGCGATACAGCACGAACTCCAAGCCCCAGCGCGCGACATCGCGCTTGTATTCCAGCGCCTTGATGCGCCGTTCGATTTCCACGCGCAGAGGCGGCCAACGTTTGGCGCCGGACGGCGGGTCGGGCCGCTCGTACTCGGCGCGACGCGGCGGATTCGCCCAGCGGTTGCCCAGCGCGAGCGCTTCCCGCAGCCAGTTCAGCGCCTTCTCGTAATCGTGGGCAAGCTCCACAACGGCCGCATAGGCAACGCGCGTATATGCGGCTTCCAGCCCCTTGGCATGTTCGCGGGCGTAATCGAGAATGCGGAAGGCGGAAAGCGGATGACCGCCCTCCGCCTCGCACAAAGCGTGTTCGACTAAAGCTTCGATTCGGTTGAGAACCAAGTTCTCGGGTTTCAGATCGGACCAGGGTTTCACCAGCGCGGAAGCCTTGTCGCGCTGGCCGCTTCGGCGCCAATGCGCGGCCAGCGCGGCGGAAGCTGTTGCTTGCACGTCTTCGTTCCGGTCGCGCGCCAGACGCTGAAGAGCCTGTTCCGCGGAACGGGCGGTCCGTTCCTCGGCCAGCCCGACAACGGCCCGTTCCACACGCGCATCCGGCGCCAGCAGCGGCAGCCCGCCAAAACCGAAACGGGCAGTCGCCACCATGCACACGAACAACAGGCCGCAGCGAACCGCTTGCGGAGCGGGAAAGATTGAAGACGGGGAGAACAAGCGGCTCATTGGACGTCTCCCTTCGGAAACGCCGATGCCAACCTGTTCAGCGGGTAGAGAATTTGCCGGACAAGGACATTTTCCCTCGGGGGGGGGGCAAGTATGGGATGGGAACGTCAACATGATTCTCAACTTGTATCTGTGTGTAAAAGCCGATTTTGCCTTAAAAAGTTTGCAATGTACAGACTTACAAGTTCAGGTCAAGCAATAAAACAGAAAGAACAAAAACTTTTTCCAGGATCAAGAGAAGAGGAATAGCCGCAAAAAGTCACGAGAAGTCACAAAAAGGGTTTGAGGCGCCCTCCCCTCTTGGAACCTGTAACAGTATTCTCGCTTAGGGTGTTGTCTTCAAGTTGGTTGCAAAAGCAGGCGGACTGAAAAGGCAATTCATGGTCTTGGTTTTTTTGTGAATTTTCGTGACTTTTTGTGGCAAACATTCTTTGCTGTAAGGTCGTCAGTCAGGGAAGACGGTTCTTTTTTTTCGAGAACCCTTAGGGAGGATGAATCATGAAAAAGCATATCGTCTGTCTGGTAGCGGTCGGCACTCTGATCGGAGCAGGTTGCGCCAGTCTAAACAAAGGAGAAACCGTTATGGCAAACCAGAAAAACGCGAACCCCGTCGTGCTCATCGAAACGTCCATGGGAACCATCACAGCCGAGCTGTGGCCGGAGAAGGCGCCGAAAACCGTGGAAAATTTCTTGCGCTACACCGACGAAGGCTTTTTCGACGGGCTCGTCTTCCATCGGGTGATCCCCAAGTTCATGATTCAGGGCGGCGGTTTTACGCCGGACATGCGACAGAAACAAACCCATGCGCCGATCCCCAACGAGGCGCGGGCCGACACGCCGAACCAGCGCGGCACGCTGGCCATGGCGCGCACCTCGGACATCGACAGCGCGACCGCCCAGTTTTTCATCAATTTGGTGGACAGCGACTTCCTCAATCACAAAAGCGAAGACCCCTCTGAATTCGGCTATGCCGTGTTCGGAACCGTGGTGGAAGGCATGGATGTCGTGGACAAGATCGGCGCCGTGTCCACGGGCTCGGTGGGCCCGTTTAGGGATGTGCCTCGCACCGCCGTGATCATTCAAAGCGTCAAGCGCGCGCCGTAGCGCGGCGCCACATCGTTTAGCGATATAGGCGCCTGCCTGCCGGTGGCTTGGCCCGGGCAGGTCCCGCCCATGGGTTGGATCACGGGCGGGACGCCCGTGCCGCTTTTGCCGTGCCACGATATGAAAACCATTCCTGCACGCTTATGATCTGGTTCATCGTTGCTTACATCGCCCTGACGCTGCTGCTTAATCTGTATGTCTTCCGCCGGCTCAAGGCGGGGTTGCGCTGGCATGGCCGCCGGGCCGCCGGGCTGGCTTTCTTTCAATGCGCAATGGTCGGACTGCTGTTCGCCAGTCATTTTTTGCGCAATCACGACGGCATCGTGCCCGTGCGCTGGTTGATGTTGATCGCCTTTTCCTGGCTGAGCGCCATGATGTGGATACTTGGGCTGGGTTTGGTGGCGGACTTGTGGAATCTGGGTGTGGCCTGCGCCGCCTTGCGAAAACCAGCCCGTCGGCGTTGGGTTGTATCCCCGGCCCTATACATCCGGACGCTTGCGGTATCGCTGGTCGTCATGCTGATTTGGGGCGTGATCGAAGCCGGGCAAATCTCCCTGCAAACGGTGGACATCCGCTCGCCTCATTGGCCGGCCAACGCGACTCCGTTACGCATTGTGCACTTGTCGGACTTGCATCTCGGTCCGCTTGTGGGGCAACAGCGCATCTGGAACCGCATGATGCGCCTGATCGACACGGCCGATCCGGACCTGATCGTGGCCACGGGCGATTTCATCGATGCGCCACCCGGCGATCTGACCGCCTTTATGAAGGAATTTCAGGCGCTCGATCCGTCGCTGGGCAAGTTTGCCGTGCTGGGCAATCACGAATATCATGTGGGCGAAGCGCTCAGTGTCGCATTGCTGGAAGGGTTCGGTTTCGCATTGCTCAGAGGCGATCATCGCATGCTGTCGCATCGCGGAACGCCTGTCCGCATTGCGGGCGTGGACGATATTACGGGCCGCTTTATGGGCGAGACGTGCCGGCACGCCGAAGAAGACGCTCTGCCCGCCGACCCCGCCCGGCCTTGGACCGTACTGCTCAAACATCAGCCGCACGTGAATCGCGCCGTTACCGACCGATTCGACCTGCAGTTGTCAGGTCATCTGCACGGCGGCCAGATTTTTCCGTTTCATATCCTTGTTCGAGCCATATATCGGGCCTGGGTTGGTGTCGAACACGTGGACGAGGCCACATGGCTTTACACGTCGCCCGGCATTGGAACCTGGGGGCCACCGCTCCGTATCCTGGCCCCGCCACGCGTGGCGCTGATCATCGTTCGCGGGCAAGGGACAACGACGGAACAATCAACAGGGGCATACCTTCTGCCGTTTCGAGCGAAAGCATTGGGCTTGGCCCCCTGCCGCCTTGCGCGGCAGGGGCCGATTGATGAATGCGAGTAGGCTTGACCAGCGAAAACGGTTTTGGCAGAAAGAAATGGAGTTCTGGCGTCCGGGCATGGGTATCGGAATCGGGATTGCGATGTCAAATGGATTTCTGAAGAACGGAAAGAGAGCGATGTGGCGCACGCGTATCCATTGCGCAATATTTTGGGCGCTGGCGGGGACGGCTCCGGCTCTGTTCCAGCCGATGGCGCATGGAGAGGCGGAACGCTTGTCCGCGCCCGATCGTCCGGCCGGGGGCGGGCATCGCTCCGTGTTGCTGACGCAGGCCGGATCGGCTCGTCCGCCCGAGCCCGGTCGGCTACCCCTGTCCGATCAACAGGTTCCCGTTTCCGTGTTGTTGCGTCAGGCTCAGGAACGTTTTGTCGAAAGACGTTACGAGGAGGCGCGCGCGTTGGCCTTGCG
>SLMC01000203.1 GCA_007133745.1 Kiritimatiellia bacterium | reverse complement strand
GTCGCGTCGCCGTCCGGCCGTGCACCGTCCCGAGCAGGTGAAAGCCTACGGTCGCGATGTGCTTTCGTGTCTCGCGTACTGGGGAACGTTCGATCTGCTGGATCAGGATCAGGCGTTCCGGATCGGCATTGAAAAGCTGATCCCGAAGAGGGCCGATGCCTACCCGATTTTGGCTTACGAGGATTGCACTGTGGCTCGGTTCGGCGCAGCCTTGGACGCATTGGGCAGCGCATCGGCGGCGGCGCGAAAACAGATTGTCGAAGCCTGTATCGCCTGTGTGGCGGCTGACAGGAAAACATCGCCGAAAGAAGCCGAATGTCTGCAGGCGATCGCGGATGCCTTGGATTGTCCGCTGCCGCCCATCGTGCCTGCCGGGACCGGAAGGCCCTAGTCGAAGAGAAGAAGATAATCAGCGGCACCGGTGGAGCCGGTGGTGTTAGCGCCTTAATCCCGCCGTTCTGCCGAAATAAACAAGACATTGGAGGCGTGATTGTTTGTGAGTGTGTGGGTGCGTGAGTGCGTGGGTGAAAACTCACATACTCCCAAACCCACACACTTGGGTTGCGGGCGTCAGCCCGCCTTGTGCCCTTATGGGCGGCAACTGAACAATGATTGTTTACTTTTTGAACATCGAACATCGAACATTCAACGTCCAACATCGAACCGAATCTCCGCACTTCGAAGTTCGATGGTTGAGAAATGATAGCAGGCGGGAAATCGCGCGTCTTGAGTTTATAGCGTCGGAGTCATAGATGGAAGCGTCGGTGATAGCGCTAGTGGCGATCAATGCACGGTTCAGTCATGCCAGCCTCGGGGCGCGGTTTCTGCTGGCCAATAGTCCCGATTGGCTGCGCGAGCAGATGTGTTTTCTCGAATTCAACATCAACGATGATCAAGTCGCTATCGAGGAGGCCATCGTGGCGTTGAATCCTGCGATCGTTGCCATCGGCGTCTATATCTGGAACCGGACGATGGCAGAGGGTTTGGTGGCCGCCTTGCGCCGCCGCAATCCGGCCATGACGCTTGTTCTCGGCGGGCCGGAAATCACCTATGATACGGAGAGTCCGCTGGGCCTGGCGGCGGATTGCATTATCCGGGGGGAAGGCGAACGATTGTGGCCCGATATCTGCAACAGGCTGCTGCAGGGATCTGCGGTTCCACGGTTGCCGGATCCTTGTCCGCCGGATGCAGGACAACTCGTAATGCCGGATGCGTGGTATACCGATCAGGATATTCGGCATCGAAAACTGTACGTGGAAGCATCGCGCGGATGTCCGTTGGGGTGCGATTTCTGTTTGTCTTCGGTTGATGTAGGGGTGCGTTTTTTTCCGATTGAAGCGGTGACCGCCTCGCTGCGCCGGTTGCTTGCGCGCGGGGCGCGGCAGTTCCGGTTCATCGATCGCAGCTTCAATCTTGGCGGACAGCATGCCGAAGCGGTGCTGCAGTTTTTTCTGGATCGTCTCGAACCGGGACTGCGTCTGCATTTTGAGATGACGCCTGACGGACTTTCAAAACGGCTGCGGAATCTGCTACGCCGTTTTCCGCCCCGCTGTTTGCATATTGAGACAGGGGTGCAGTCGTTTCATCGTGATGTGCTCGTCGCCGTGAATCGTCGCTGCGACCCCGAGGCGATGGCGGAGGGCATCGCCTGGTTGAGCGCCGAGGCGGGCGCGGATGTTCATGCCGATCTGATTGCCGGGTTGCCGGGCGAGACGCCGGCTTCGTTTGCCGCCGGATTTGACAAACTTGTCCGCTTGCGGCCATCCGAGATACAAGTCGGCATCCTCAAGCAATTGCATGGAACGCCATTGCGGAGCTATGCCGAGTCGGCCGGACTTCGGTTTCGACAGGAGCCGCCGTATGATGTCTTGCAGACCGCAACAATGAGTTGTGACGAGTTGAATGATGTGCGCCGCTTTGCAGCGCATTGGGAGCGAGTGGTGACCCGCCGTCTTTTTCCGCGCGGTACGACCTTAATGCTGGAATCCGCAGCCTCGCCCTGGCAACGGTTCGATCTGTTCAGCCGTCAGCTCGATGCCGAACATGGCCTTGCCGGTATCGGACTCGTCGAGATGGCTGCCGCCTTGTTGCGGTTCATGACCCGGGATTGCGGGTTGGCTGAAGCAGCGGTCCGGCAGGCTTTGAGGCAGGACTATTATGCCGATGGGCGGCGACTGAATGTGCCGGCTTTCCTTCGGGAATGAGCGGCAAGAACCAGAAAGAGCGGAAACGGATGGTAGTCGCCGTCTCTGCGCATGGGTTCGGTTCGTTCGGCCAAAGCCGACGTTGCCAGCGATGCGCTCAGCAGCAGGCAAAGGCGCCATGCGTGCGAATCAATGTTCGAAAATCGGTTCATTGGGGATTTCGTTCGGCTGGTTCTCCGCCGCGGGGAAATAGGGGGCGAGTCTGCTTCCGATCAGGCGAATGCCTTCGCACAACCCCTCGCAAAACCGGCCTTGAGCCAGGCGAGAGGCGATCGTATCGCGCGCGTCGTTCCAAAAGGCTTGTCGGACATGCTTGTGAACGCCTTCGTCTCCATAGACCAGGAATTCGTGGTTGGCTAGGACCAGCAAGATCAGGACGGCATTGCGTTCGCGGGTTTCACGCAGCCCGTGTTGGCGAAAGATGCGATCCGCCGTGTCGCGTATGTCCTGCCAGGAATGGCCGAGCACGACGACCTTGATCTCCGCCGAGGTCTTTCTTTCTGCCTCCGCTACGGCGGCGGAAATCCGTTCGGTTTCCTCGCGGCCAAACAGTTTCTTCGGGTTGACCGTGTGTTTCATAGCCTGATCTTCCACTGGAGTGGCGCCAAGTGGCGCCCATGATCTTAAAACTGTTGATATCGCAGATATCGGCGCATAAGCGATGACCGAAAATCAAACGTGCCGACAAAATAGCGAATCGCCCTCTGAGTGTCAAATTCGCAAATTCAGGGCCGCCGCTTTTTCAATTGCATTGTTTTTCTCCGTTTGATAGGTTTTTTACGCATGTCATGTCTTAATGCATCCGAGCCTGTCGGGCGCTGTTCAGCGCGAGCCGGATGCTCAAACTCGTCAACCGAGGGCCATAAGATGCGAAAAAAATCCGCATTTCTCTTGGGCGCGCTGATCGCTTTTTGCGGGATCGGCTTTCCCGGTACGCTTCTGGCCGCCCTGCCGGCCGCGACTCTTGATCCGGCGATCGAGGGGTGGACGATTGTCGAACTGCACGGGACAGTCACGGCGGGAGAGCCGATTCCCGAAGCGTATTTCTGCCTGCATCCCGGCTCCGATCCCGGCCCCGACTCGATACCCGACGATTGGGAGCGCGCGGTGGCGATGGGCGAGTCGTTCGGCGCTGTCGCGACGACCGTGTACGATTTGGATCCCGCCACGAATTACATTGTCCGCCTCTATGTCACCAATGCCGTTGCGGGCGTCTGGTCGGACCCGTTGGCCATCAGCGCGTCCGCGGCACACGACTGGCCGATGTGGAACTACGCGCCGGACCGGCGCGGCGCTTCGCCGGTGGCGAGCGTGTTGCCCGCCACGCTGCATCTGCACTGGTCCCGGCAGCTTCCCGCGCCGAAGCGCGCCTGGGCGCCGCAATTGGACGATAGAGACAAACTGGAATTCGACTTGTCCTATGCGCCCATCGTCATGGGCGACAGGCTCTTCGCGCCCTCGATGACTACCGACAGCCTCACGGCTTACGATGCGGCGACCGGCGAGGAGTTGTGGCGCTATGTCGCGGACGGGCCTGTGCGATTTTCGCCTGTCGGGTGGGCGGGAAAGGTGTATTTCGCTTCCGACGACGGATACTTGTATTGCCTGGATGCCGAGACAGGCGCGTTGCACTGGAAGTTTCGGGCGACCCAGTCCGACCGGCGCGTGTTGGGAAACGAGCGCGTGATCAATATCCATCCGGTTCGCGGCGGCCCCGTGATTCTGGACGGCACGCTGTATTTCGCCGCCGGCATCTGGCCTTGGCAGGGGATATTCATCTATGCGCTGGATGCGGCGACCGGCGAAACGATCTGGACGAACGACACGACCGGTTCGCAATGGCGCGATCTGCCGCACGCCGGCGCTGCCGGGTTCGGCGGCGTAGCGCCGCAAGGCTATCTGGCGGCTTCCGCCGACCGGCTGGTTGTCGCCGGCGGCCGCAGCGTGCCCGCCTT
>SLMC01000049.1 GCA_007133745.1 Kiritimatiellia bacterium | reverse complement strand
TCGCTGGCGTAAAACCCAAGTTTTTGGGGTTGCATTTGCCGGATGAGCGGCTAGAGTCGCTTTCATGAACGGTTTGGACTGGGTTGTCATTGGATTGTACATGGCCGGGATGATCGGGCTCAGCGCCTGGCTGGGCCGGCGGACCCGCGACGGGCGCGATTACTATGTGGCCGGCAACAGCATGCCCTGGTATGCGCCGGGTTTGTCCACGATGGCTACGCAGTGCAGCACGAACAGTCTGCTGGGCGCGCCCGCGTTTGTCGTCGTGCATGGTTTGATCTGGCTGCAATACGAGCTAGCCGTTCCACTGGCGATGGTCTTCCTGATGTGGGTCATGCTGCCGATGTTCCGGGTGTTGCGGCTCGTGTCGGTGTACGAATACATCGAGATGCGGTTCGGGCCTGCGACGCGCACGTTGCTTAGCGTCATTTTCCAGTTAACGCGCGCTTTCGGCACGGGCATCACGGTGTACGGCATCGCGCTGGTCATGCAACTTGCCATCGGGATTCCGTTCGCGATGGCGGTCGTTCTGCTGGCGGTCATTACGATTGTCTACGACATGCTGGGCGGCATCCGAGCCGTGATCTGGAGCGATGTCATACAGATGGGCGTTCTGGTTCTGGGCATTGTGTTCGCGGGCGCGGCCTTGATCGGACAACTGGGCGGATGGGCCGAGGTTCTAGCGCGTGCGCCGCCCGAAACGTTTCGCACGCTCGACTTCGCGAGTCACGGCCTGGGCGACGGCAACGCGTTCGCTTTTTGGCCGATGCTGTTCGGCGGCTTTTTTCTCTATCTGGCCTATTACGGATGCGATCAGACCCAGGTTCAGCGCGAGCTGTCCGTGCGCCGCATCGCGGATATCCGCTGGTCCCTGTTCCTGAACGGGGTTGGCCGCTTTCCGCTTGTGCTGGCCTATTGCGCGCTGGGTGTCGGGTTGGCCGCCTATCTTCAATTGAACCCTGACTTCTGGAATGCCGTACCTTTACGCGGCGACGGGACTCCGAACGCCAACGTGCTGCTGATCGCTTTCGTGCTGCAGCATCTTCCGAACGGGATCATCGGTTTGTTCGTTATCGCCCTGTTCGCGGCCGCCATGTCGAGCTTGGATTCCACGATCAACAGTTTATCCGCCACGACGGCGCGCGACATCATCGACCGCTACTGCCTGGCGCCCGGTCGCGAAACGCCGTTATGGGGCAATCGGCTCCTGACCCTGTTTTGGGGCGTTGTCTGTACGGGGTTCGCTTTTGCCGCCGAGCGCATTGCCGGCACGATCATCGAGGCGGTCAATAAGATCAGCTCTCTGATGAACGGCCCGATTTTGGCGACCTTTCTGCTGGCCATGTTCACGCGCCGCACGCGCAATCGGCCGATGGCGGCGGGGATTGTCGCCGGCTTCGCCGGTAACTTCATTGTCTGGAAATGGCTGCCGGGCATCTCCTGGATATGGTGGAACGTGATTGGAGCGCTGGTGACCGCCGCCGTGGCCTATGGCGGCAGTTTGCTCGTTCCCGGTCCGTTGTTCGAGGACAAGCGCGGTTTGGTCTGGCGTCCGGGCCGTGTCGTGGGAGATCCCGGCGACACGGTGCGGTGGCCGCGCGTGTATCTCTTCCTGGCCGTCTATGCGGTTGTCCTTCTGATCGTCTTGCTCGCCATCGGCCGATTGGCGAACCGATAGCCCGACATTTCGCTATTGATTCCAGCGCGCGTCATCGGGTATGTTGTTCCCATGTTGCAACTGTTAAGGATCAGAAATTTTGCGATCGTGGAGGATGTCGCCGCCGAGTTCGAGCCGGGACTGAACGTCATTACCGGCGAAACCGGGGCGGGCAAATCCATTTTGATTGGCGCGCTGGGCCTGCTGCTCGGGGAACGCGCGGATCGTCAGGCGATCCGCGCGGGCGAGGAGCAGTGCATGGTGCAGGCCGTTTTTCATCTGGCGGATGGCGAACGGGTCGACCGGGCGCTTGAGACTCTCGGCGTTGAACCCTGCGATCAGGGCGACCTGATGGTGCAACGGACGGTGTCGGCGTCGGGCGGCGGGAAGATTTTCGTCAACAACACGCCGGTCACCTTGCAAGCGCTGAAGACGCTAGGCGACATGTTGGTGGACATGCACGGCCCGCACGACCATCAGTCGCTTTTGCGGCAGGATTTTCAAATGGAGTTGCTGGACGCGTTTGGCGGCAACGGCTTGTTGCTGGGCGCCTATCGCGATATCTACGGACGGATGGCTGTCTTGAAGTCGGAAATGAGCGCTTTACAGGGGGCGAGTCCCGATAGGATCGCGCAGAGGGACGTGCTGGCCTGGCAGATTCGGGAAATCGAGGAAGCGGATTTGGCTGATATGGACGAGGCGGCCCTGGAAAACGAGCATTCGGTGGCGGGCAATGCCCAGCGTATCCTGGAATTGATCGAGGGTTGCCGTCAGGCCTTGACGGACGGGGACGGCTGCGCGTTCGACGGGCTGGGCTTCGTTCAGAAGGCGCTCGACGAGATGACCGGCATGACCTCGGAGGCCAACGCATGGCTGGAGGAAGCGCGTTCGGCCGCCATACGGGTGCAGGAGCTGTCGGACGCGTTGAATCGCGCCGCCCAGAATATCGACAGCGATCCGCGTCGTCTGGAATGGCTGGAGACGCGCATGGCCTTGCTGTTCAAGCTCAAGCGGAAATACGGGGCGTCGGTGCCTGAGATTCAGGCGAGGCTTGAACAGGCGCGTCAGCAACTTTACGATTTGGATCATCGCGAGGAGCGGTTGGCGGAGCTGGAGGCGCAACTGGCCGCTACGCAGGCGCAGGTGCGCGAGGCGGGCCTGAAACTGAGCCGGGCGCGCAAAAAGAGCGCGTCGGCCTTGTCGCGGGCGGTGGCGGAGCAGCTTCGCGACCTGGGTTTCCCGCATGGCGGTTTCGAGGCGCATCTTCACGAGACCGATGCGGGGCCGTCGGGTTTGGACGAAGCCGAGTTCGGGTTCGCGCCCAATGTCGGGGAGGCTATGCGTCCGTTGCGCAAGATCGCGTCGAGCGGAGAAATTTCGCGGGTCATGCTGGCGATCAAGACGGTGTTGTCGGGGCACGACCGCATACCGGTTCTAGTTTTCGACGAGGTGGACGCCAATGTCGGGGGCGAGATGGGGGTGGCCATTGGGGAAAAATTGGCTGGCGTGGCCGAGCATCGTCAGGTGCTGTGCATCACTCATCTGCCCCAGGTCGCCGTTTGCGGGGCCACGCATTGGGTGGTGGAGAAACAGGTGGAGGACGGGCGTACACATTCGCGAATTCGCGCGGTTTCAGGCTCGGCGCGCGAAGCGGAAGTGGCGCGTATGCTGGGTGGACGCAGCACGACGGATGTGACGGTTCGGCATGCGCGCGAAATGCTAAAACGAGGGACGAAAAAAGGAGCAACCGGATGAAATCGTCGAATCTCAGGCTGGGTGTCAATATCGATCATGTCGCCACCTTGCGACAGGCGCGCGGGGTGGCCTATCCCGATCCGATCGAGGCGGCGCGGTTGGCGGAATCCGCCGGAGCGCAAGGGATTACCGTGCATTTGCGCGAGGATCGACGCCATATCCAGGATGTGGATGTGTATGGGCTTCGTCGCTCGATTCAAACGGCGTTGAACCTCGAAATGGCCAATGCGCCGGAAATCTTGACCATTGCCTTGGACGTGCGGCCGGACGAAGTTTGTCTGGTGCCCGAGAAGCGGCAGGAAATCACGACCGAAGGCGGGCTGGATGCGGCGGGCGAATCCGAAACGCTCGCCCCGACAGTTTTGGCCTTGAAGGATGCGGGCGTTGCGGTCAGTTTGTTCATTGATCCGGATGTGCGCCAAGTGGAGGCTGCGTCCGCGCTTGGGGTGCCCTGTATCGAGTTGCATACCGGCGCCTATGCCGAGGCGGCCGATCCGCTCGGCCGCGAACGGGAGCTGAAACGCTTGATCGACAGCGCCGAGCGGGCCTATGTTCTGGGATTGCAAGTCAATGCCGGGCATGGCCTGAACCTTGACAATGTGGAGGGGTTGTTTGTTGTGCCGCATTTGGATACGCTCAATATCGGGCACAGCATCGTGGCGGACGCGGTTTTTGCGGGTTTGACTGTTGCTGTAAAGGCCATGCTTGAAAAAATGGCGGGCTATGCGGGCGGGACGAAGCGAAACCTTTAGCCTGAAATTATTC
>SLMC01000258.1 GCA_007133745.1 Kiritimatiellia bacterium | reverse complement strand
CGCAGAGCGAAGGCGGGTGATTCGCGGGCTTTCTTTTCTTCTGCCTTCATTATCTTCGTGGCCTTCTGTTCAAATATGTTTTTCCTTGCCGTTTGCAGCCGGGAGCGCTAGAGAACAGGCCATGAGATCGGGATTCCTTGAAAAGTTGATTGCACGACTCGATCGGCTCGACCCGCAAAGCGTTCAGGCCCATTTTTTGCGGCTGAGCCGCGAGCGCGGGCTGCTGGAAACTATTTTCCAGTCCATTCAGGAAGGCGTACTGGTCGTGACCGGAGACGGACGGATCAGCTACGCCAACAAGGCCGTGGAGCATTTTCTCGGGTTTTCCTTCGACTCGGTTCAAGGCCGGCCTGCGTCGCGTTATCTGCGGTTCATCGAATGGGACCGTATTCTGCGGCTGGACGGCGAAGAGTGGTCCAAGCTGGTATCCAGCGAAATCGAGATCACCTATCCGGCCCACCGTTTTTTGAGCTTTTACATTGTGCCGTTTTCCCCGACAAAATCCGCCGAGGGCGACGAGGAGGAGGGCGGGGTCATTATGATTCTGCGCGATGTGACCGCCATGCGGCTGCAGGAAGCCGATTTGATCGAGTCGGAGCGCCTGAACGCCGTCAAGCTGTTGGCCGCCGGCGTGGCGCACGAGATCGGCAATCCGCTCAACGCGCTGAATATTCACCTGCAGCTGCTGGACCGGAGCATGCGGAACTTGCCGGACGATGCGCGCGCTCCGCTCGACGAGCTTATGCGTGTGGCTCGGACCGAGGTGCAGCGTCTGGACCTGATCATTACGCAGTTCCTCAGTGCGATTCGGCCCGCCAAGCCGCAGATGGCGTTGTTGGACATCGAGCCGATCCTGAGCGAAACCCTGAACCTGTTCAGACACGAGGTCGAGGACAAGTCGGTCGATGTGTCCCTGGACGTTCCGGGCGCGTTGCCCAAAATCCGTGTCGATCGCGATCAGATCAAGCAGGCCTTTTTCAATGTGATCAAGAACGCTTTGCAGTCCATGCCCGATGGCGGCGCGCTGGGTATCGCGTTGTCCGTTTCGAATTCATACCTGTCCGTCGCCTTTTCCGATACGGGCTCGGGTATCGAGCGCGAGGATTTGGGCCGTATTTTCGAACCCTATTATACGACCAAGCCCCGCGGCTCGGGGCTGGGTCTGATGATTGTGCAACGCATTGTGCAGGATCATGGCGGACAAATCGAGATCGACAGCAAGTCGGACGCCGGCACGGTGTTCACGCTGTTGCTGCCCTTGGCCCGGCGGCGTGTTCGGCTCTTGCCGCGCGGCGAGATTCCGTCCAAGGCTCCGCGCGATGTCGAGCCCGACACGAATGACGAAGAGAGGGACGCATCATGAAGGACGGCGGAAAGAAACCCGTGGCGCTGGTCGTCGACGACGACAAGAACACCCGCGACGGGCTCGCGCTTGCGCTGGGCGGGATGTACGAGGTGCGCTTGGCCGAAAGCGCCGAGCGCGCCCTGATCCTGCTGGAAAACGCCGACGTGGATATTCTTCTGACCGACATGCGCATGCCCGGCATGGACGGCTTGACGCTGATTCAACGGGCGATGGCTCGGTCGCCCGGCCTGATCTGTTTCCTTTTGACGGCCTACGGCAGCATCGATACGGCTGTGGAGGCCGTCAAGAACGGCGCCCATGATTTTCTGACCAAGCCCGTCAATTTGGACGATCTGGAAATCCGTCTCGGCCGCGCCTTGCGCGCGCGGGACATGGAAACGGAAAACAGCCAGCTGCGCCAGCAACTCGATCGCAAATACGGTATCGAGACCATTGTGGGCAGCTCGCCCGCCATGCAGCCGATCTTCGAGATCGTCCGGCAGGCGGCGCCGTCCCAGGCCACCGTTCTGATTCAGGGCGAAAGCGGAACGGGCAAGGAACTGGTGGCCCACGCTTTCCATCGGCTCAGCGCGCGAAGCCGCGGCCCGTTCGTGGCCATTCATTGCGCGGCTCTCTCGCCGAGTCTGCTGGAAAGCGAATTGTTCGGGCATGAGAAGGGCGCGTTCACCGGCGCTGTCGCCCGGCGCCGCGGCCGCTTCGAGATGGCCGATGGAGGCAGCCTTTTCCTCGACGAAATTTCCGAAATCGATGCGTCCGTCCAGGTGAAACTGCTACGGGTGCTGGAGGAACGGACCTTTGAACGGGTCGGCGGCAACGAAACGGTCGAAACCGACATTCGCCTGATTTCCGCGACCAACAAGGATTTGAGGCGGCTGGTCGAGGAAGGCAAGTTCCGGGAAGATCTTTTTTTCCGGCTGGATGTCGTCAATGTGACCATCCCGCCTCTGCGCGAGCGCGCGGACGACATACCGCTGCTCTGCCGCCATTTTATCGAGGAGTTCAGCGCTGTGAACGGCAAGTCGATCGATGGCCTGACCCCCGAGGCGCTCAACATGCTGGTGTCCTATCGCTGGCCGGGCAATGTACGCGAATTGCGCAACGTGATCGAGAAAATGGTGGTGTTGTCCACCGGGTCGCGCCTGACCGCGCGCGATGTGCCGGCGCGCATTCGGGAGGATGTCGGCGTCAAAGGCAAGCCGAAGGACGGTTTCAAAGCCGAGTCCGGCCTTGCCGCGTCCGGCTCGCTTGCCGAAACGGAGAGGGCGATGATTTTCGCGGCTCTGAAAAAGCGCGACGGGAACCGCACGCTGGCGGCGGAAGATCTGGGCATTAGTCGTCGAACCCTGCATCGCAAGCTGAACGCCTACGGCGTTCAAAAAGGGAAAACCCCTTGAATGTTGCCGCCGCCGAACCCGGTTCGGTCGTCGCTGACGAAGGTGACGTTGAGCGTGAGCGTTTTGCCCTGGGCAAAGGCGAACTCCACGGGAAACGCGGCCTTGAGAATGCCCGTTCCCGACGAGGGTTCGGACCGGTCCGGATCGCCTTGTCCCGACCGTTCGTTTTTTTCCAAAAAACTGAAGTAGAGCCCCGGCCAGAACACCGCGCGCCATCTGGGAAGCGGCAGCAGGACGCCGCCGTGGACCATCGTTTCGATGCGTACGTCGGCGTGGCCGGGCGCCAGACCCGACAGGGTTTCGTCCAGGGAAATATGCCGCATGCCCAGCCAGCCTGAAAGCGCATCTTTCGGCTCGCGCCACAGTTCGGCGCCGATCTCGTGGAATTGTCGGCTTAGCGTTCCGCGTTCGCCGCCGTTTTCCAACGACTCCCAACTCCGATCGCTTTGCGTGAGTTTTCCGTCGAAAGTCGCGCTCCAGTCGTGGCCGACCGGAAAGGTGACCGCCAGCCCCGCATCCGTTTGCCGATAGCCGAACAGCATGGCGTCGTCGAAGTGTTCGTAGGACAGGTTCGGGTTCACGTTGCCCCACAGGTTCAATACCATTCTGTTCCACGGCCGCCCCGTGTATTGTCCGAAAAACGTATAGGGGGTCGTATGGTAATAGCCTTCGTACGCTTTGCTCAGATACATGGCGTCCACGGCCACGGCGGTCAGTCGGACGCGATGCCGCGTGTTGATCGTCCAGACGGTTTCCAAATGCATGTCGATATCGCATTTTTCGGCGACAATATCGCCCAGCGCCGCGATGCGCACGGTTTCGGACGGGCGTATGCCGATGCCGGTCAGAAACCGGTCGTATCGTCCGTCAAAATCTTCCGCGCGACTGAACCGCGCGTCGACATCCAGCCACGGTTCCAAGTCCCAGACATTCCTGAAATCGGCGATCGCAAAAAATTCCTTGCTGCGCCTGCTGCCGAATGTCGTGCGAAACCCGCTCGGATTCGCCTCCCAGCGCCGTTGCTCTTGCGATCGGAAACGAAAGGTTTGCCGATGAATATACTCTCGGTTCCCGTAGGAATATGGACGGCCCGTCCGTTCGTCGTCGAGCCGAAACGGCGCAGGTTCCCGGGCATGGCCAATGTCCGCCGGCCCGATCGCCAGGGCGGCGACAAGCGCCAGGCCGGCGGTTCGGAGTAAGCCGGTTAAAAAAGATCGGGCAATGTTCATTTTTGAATTCAACGGTTCACAGTGCGCTTAATCCTCGCTAATCCACCGGCCCTGCCGGCGAGCAAAGAAAAGGTTCTACCGTTTCCAGCGTGTGAATGACAAGCATATCTTCCCGAGGGAGGGCTGATCGGGCGCACCTGCGTTTCGTTGCAGTTATTCACGATCCCACCGGCTTTATGCCGGTTGGTGAAGAAAGATTGTGTTGTGG
>SLMC01000305.1 GCA_007133745.1 Kiritimatiellia bacterium | reverse complement strand
TGTTCGGACGCATGATCCGTAACTGGGATGCGCCCGACATGCCCGCTCCTGAAGTATCGGTCGTCACCAATGGGTTCCGGCTTCTGAAGCCGGGCGTGCTCGACGCGTTGACACGCAATCCGCTTACGCTGATCGTATCGTTTCCCACCCCGGATCCTGAAGCCTACGGCGAACTGATGACCGGCGATCCGCGCCGGGGTCCAACCCTGCTGAAACAAGTCGTTCCCGGAATCCGCGAGGCCTTTCGTCTGAAGTCCGCCGGCAAGCTTCAGCGCCTACAGTTTCACATCTCTCCTCCCGAGCGGACGATCGTGCGGCGCGACTTCGACAAGACCATGCACTTCCTGACGGCGGCCGCGCGCGAGGCGGGCGTGGAAACGGTCGAAGCGATCCTTTTTCCGGCTACGGCCAATCGCTCCGGCCTGATTCGCAACAGAATCAAAGGCTGTGAAATGTACGGAGATCTGATGCGGCGCTATCGGCGCAGGCAAGTGAACGGCGTTACGATAAAACTGAGCCTGAGTTATCATCGCTTTTTCCCGATCTGGCGCGAACTTCTCGACCTGTTGCGGGCCTATGATTATCCCTGCACCTGGAACGCTCAGCTCTTCATTACGGCGGCAGGCGACTCAACCTGCTGCAACGACCAGGCCGTTCGCCAGCCGATGGGCAACATCCTGACCGGCAGCCTTCCGACGCTGATGTCGAAAAAGGAACGGCATCGGCCCGGCCGTGTATGCGCCGGCTGCGACCAGCGTCACGACCGCATTGCCGGGGCGCTGCCACTGGTTTTGTTCGGGCGTCTGGCCGGAATGAGGCTGAAGTGGACCGAGTTCAAAGAGCCCGCGAAACAGTTGGGCCGTCAGCCTGTTCATGTGGAGAATTAATTAGTGTAACGTTTCCGATATCGGTTCGTAGGGTACTGTAGAGCAAATCATGCGCTTTCCCGAGAAAGGAACATACGATGCAAAAGAATATTTTGAAGCCCTTGGCCGCATTGCCCGACGAAGTGTCCGCTGCTTACGCACGTTTGCGCAACACGTTTTTCCCGCTGAAGAATGCCTCCTGCGCCCACAGCACGCCTGTTCTCGGTTCGTGCTGGAAGCCCGTGCCGATCCGCGTCGCCGTCCGAAAGGAAAATCGCATCGACAGTCCATAGTGTCGGCATCGCGACCGGAAGACCGGGAACAGCTTGACCACAAGGAGCTTTGACCATGAGACAGGAAACAGGAACAACGAGAGGTTGTAAAAAACCTGATACGCGCCACCCGAAAGGGACGCAAGCCAGGGTATTGTTGACAAGCGTCTTCGGACCGTATGCGCGCGACGACGAATTCGGCGGTCGTTTCATTAATCCCATGGAGCTTTTCCACAACCAGATCACACGTGTGCAGGGCCCCTTCTCGCTGCGTTTCTTCAACCGAAGCTGGGGACTCATGTTCATCCAGGCCAACATTGCCGCGCCCTGCATGCTGCTCGATTTTCCCACCTTGGACCGGTTCGAGCAGGAACTCAAGGATGTGCAGTATGATGTGATTGGCATCAGCTCAATTCTGGCTAACATCGGCAAGGTCAAGAAAATGTGCGAGCTGATCCGCGCGTATCAGCCACACGCCGCCATTGTGATCGGCGGGCATATCGCCAATTATGCCGGACTGGGCGATAAGGTCGACGCGGATCATATCGTGCGCGGCGAGGGGCTTCGCTGGTTCCGCCGTTATCTGGGCGAGGACGAGAACAAGCCGCTGCGCCATATCGCGTGCTACAGCAGCTTTGGCTTTCGCGCGATGGGCGCCGATTTGCCCGAGAAGGTCGGCAAAGGCTCGGCCGTGCTGATCCCGTCGGTCGGCTGTCCTATGGGCTGCAATTTCTGCTCGACGTCCGCGATGTTTGGCGGCAAAGGCCGTTTTGTCAGTTTTTTCGAGACGGGCGACGAATTGTTCGAGATTCTCTGCGGACTGGAACGCGAGCTCGGGACAAAGGAGTTTTTTGTTTCGGACGAGAATTTCCTGCTGCACAAGCCGCGCGCCATGCGGTTGCTGGATCTGATCGAGCGCCACGACAAGGATTGGGGCTTCGGCATCTTCAGTTCCGCTAACGCGCTGCAAGCCTATTCGATGCGGGAACTCGTTCGCCTAGGTGTCTCGCGCGTCTGGATTGGACTTGAAGGGGAAGGCAGCCAGTACAGCAAGTTGCAGAACGCCGACACGAGAACCCTTGTTCGGGATCTGCAGTCGCACGGCGTCTGCGTAGTAGGCTCCACGATTATCGGGCTCGAGTCCCATACGCCGGAAACCATTGATCGCGTGATCGATTATGCCCTTGCGCATGAGGCTGATTTCAATCAGTTCATGCTTTACACGCCGTTGCCCGGGACCCCGCTGCACGAAGAGCTTGAGGCCGAAGGAAAACTGCTGAGCGAAACGGAGCTTCCCCTGGCCGACCGTCATGGGCAATACCGTTTCGCGCATCGCCATGCGCACATCAAGCCCGGCCAGGAAACGGACTTTCTGATGCGGGCCTTTCAGCGCGACTACGAGGCTTATGGACCGGGAATGCTGCGGGGCATCCGCACCAGTCTGTCCGGGTGGAAACGGTACCGGCATGACCCGCAGGCCCGTATTCGTCGTCGCCATGAACGCAAGGCGAAAACATTGGCGACGGTCCAGGCCGGCTGCCTGTGGGCCGGGAAGCGATGGTTCAAGGACAACCGCCAGGTTTTGGACAACATCAATGCCATCCTGTCGGACGTTTACAAGGAATCCGGATTGCGCGCCCGCGTGGCCGCGCCGATTTACGGAAGAATCATCCTGGGGCGCTTGCGGCGCGAAGCCGAGCGGCTGGCCAACGGGTGGACGCACGAGCCGCCGACCTTCTACGAAACGAATCTCGAAACTGTACCGGCGGCCCGCGCTCCGGCCGACCGTACCGGCCGAGTCCGGTCGCTGCCCCCGCCCGAGACGACCGCTTCGACGGAGAACGAAGACCGTGAAAAATATTTCGGACAGGCTGCCGCCGCATGCGCGGCAACAGCCTGACAACGCGGTAGAGCGAGAAATACCATGAAACACTATTACATGGACCTATGTCGGCCGGAACACGCCATGCTGGATTCCCGTCGCCTTTGGGGCGATGCCTTAACGGGATGCGTGCAAGCCAACCGACGACAAGAACGCAACCTTCTCGCGCTTTCAAGATCTGAGCGCCGAGACGTATTCGACTGTGAATTTGAAGCTTTGATCAAAAATGAACCCGGCAGCGGACTGGTGCTCGCCTATTAAGGCGCATCCGCAGTCACCGATAAATAGATGTCGACATGGAATGCTTGACCCAACAACGACGCGAAGCAGGAGGCGCTATGGAAACGGCCGTGATGCAGACATTGGATATGAAGCTCCCGGCACAGTCGATGCGGCCGTGCGCCCAATCTCTGGCTATGGAGCCCTACAGCTTTGACATTGTGGGGAAAACCTACAAAATCCGGCTGGCGCGCGATATGAGCGATCGGCTCAAGTCCTGGAACTTCGTGCACCGGGCGTATGCGGCCAAAGGCTATGCGCCAGACAACGCACAGGGCCTGTGGTACGGCATTCACGACGCGCTGCCGGAAACGCTGACCTTTCTGACGGAACGGGACGGGCGTCTGGTCGCCTCGCTGACGCTGGTGTTCGACAGCCCGATCGGAATTCCGGCCGACGAGCTGTACGCCGATTCGCTAAGCGAACTTCGCAACGGCGGACGGCGTCTCTGTGAAATCGTCAGTCTGGTCAACATCGAAAAGAGCATTTCGGCGGGCACGAAAATCATTAGGCACCTTTTCAAGCTGGCCTATCTGGCCGCCTACAATCTCGAGTCGGCCACCGATTTCGTCATTACCGTCAACCCCCGGCATAAAATCTACTACCAAAAGGGTCTGCTCTTCGAGGAGGTTGGCGAAGAACGCAATTACGGCAAGGTGAACGGAGCCGCCGCCGTTTTGCTGCGACTGGACATGATCGCCGCTCAAACAGTCTATAAGGAACGCTTCAACCATTTGGAGGGCGAACGCAACTTCTACAAGTTCTTTCGCGACCGTCAAGACCACTGGTTGCGTTGGCTGCACGCCGGGAGAACGAGGCTGACCCCGACGGAGTTGGAAGAGCATTTTTTGTGCAACCCTAACCTTTGCGCCCATACTTCGAAAGAGAAAATGGCTTACGCAGCCGCTTGCTATGCG
>SLMC01000308.1 GCA_007133745.1 Kiritimatiellia bacterium | reverse complement strand
CACGAGCCGAGCGGATTCGTAAACCGCCACGCTCTTTTTCGTGCCGGTCACGTAATAGGAAATTTGATCGCCGGCCCGATAGTCGCGCCCGGATTTCAAAGCCAGCTCGAACACGGCGCTGCGGTTGCGTTTGCCCTGTCCCTGTTTTTGAGCATAGGTCGCCGGCGCATCGGACAGCGTTTCAGTCCGGGCCAACATGCGAATCGGCCACTGCCGCTCGCGAATCGCGGTTTCGTATTCCTGTTTCAGGGCCGGGATCCGATCGGCCCGGTCTTCCAGCTTCATACGGATCAGCGTTTCCATGAAACGGCGCTGGAACGGCTCGATTCCGCGCGATTTCAAGGCGGCGCCCTTGATCGTCATGGACCCGTCCTCGTTCAGCAACGCGTAATTCTTCATCTTGTAACTGTACATGGCCGGATATTCGCCGTCGAACTCGACCTCGATGCCGGGCGGCAGGTCAGCGCTGAATTCGGCGCGAAACGTCTGCTTGTCGGCATCGGAGAGGTCGGGCGGCGGCACGAAATAAATGCCGTCCGTGTCGATTTCGACCGGCCGCGCGCCATGCTCACGCAGCCAGTCCACCATGGCCTCGAGCAAGGCCCGGCCCTGGGCGGCAACCTGTTCGGCCGCCTTAAAATCGCTGAAACGAGCCTGGCCAAAACCCAGGTATCCGTAGAAGGAGTTGATCAATATCTTGAACGCGGACTGCAGCGCGTCGCAATGAAGCCGTGTCGCTTCGTCGCGGCTTTCGGACATGCGGCGCCGCGCGTCCATCCGCACGTCCTTCAGTCGGGAAAGCAATGCGAGAAAAAGGCCCGCATCGTCATGGCTCGGCGCCAGTTTGCGGGACAGCATCAGGGATGGATAGAGCGAACGGACATCGCAATGATGCACCCGTTTCACAACGCCCTGCTCGAACATGTCGGTGTAGCCGCCGGCAAACGCGCGGGAAACATCCGGTTGCGGCAACGCGCGGTCTGCATGCAAATATTCGCGTATCATAAGGGCGTCTATTTTCGCGGCCCCGCCCCGAACACACACGTTCTGATAGCCGTAGGGCAACATCTGCGCCTGAATAAAGACGCTGCGGGACAGTACGCGGCTCAACGCGCGCGTCTCGACAATGTCGTCGCGCGCGTATTTCATCAGGCGTTCCGGATCCTCCTCGTACACGCGAGTCAAATCCGATCCGTCGATGTACGCGCGGTCGTCCGCCGCGATTCCGAAATGAATGGCGGCCTCTTTCAGGCCGTGTCCGCTCAAGGAGCGGTGGACAACATCGTAGGCGTGGAGCAGAAAAAACGTGTCGACGATATGCCGACCGAAAATATCGAATCGGGTATAGGCGATGACACGTTCGCCGACGCTGAAGCGGCTGGATCGGCGCGTCGGTTCGGACCCGTCCCGGCCCAGCGCCAAGGGTACGCCATGACGTCGAGCCCGCTCCGTCAGGTAGGCCAGATCGAAATTGAAAATGTTGTGCCCCTCGATCACGTCCGGATCGCATTCGCGAACCCGTTCCACGAAACGGCGCAACAGGGTTTTCTCGTCGGTCCGGGCGTCCGCGAGGAGAACCTCGTCGCGCCCGGCGCTGTCGCCGAGGGCGATCGCCACAATGCGGTCGCCTTCCCGTTCGGCATTGCAGAATTCGTAGCCGGGTGTCGCAACGCATTCGATATCCACCTGCATGCGTCGCACATCCTCGAACGCCATGCCCTTGAAACAGGTCCGCCCCGACAACATCAAATGCTGATGAACGGGATCGTTCAAAAACAGATAGGGCGCCGTCGGCGCGCCAGGCGACAGCCCCGTCGTTTTCGAGAGCCAGCCGCCGGCCTTGCGGGCCTCGGCCCAGGACGGAAACACGGCCAGCGTATTCAGAGGATTCGTTCCCGTCAAATCGCGCTCGGCATACGGAACAGGGCAATCCCGCAGCGCGTCGCGCCGGGCAACGATGAACGGTTCGAACGGCGCCCGACTCGTTACGACCCGATCGGCTTCACGGCGAAAAACGGTCATGGCGTCCGCCGTCCCGTTTCGGCCCGGTTCGAATTCTACGGCGACAATGCCGGTCTCGCTGTTGCGCCCGTACAGCAGTCCGTCGTAACTTTGCGATGCAGCCTTTTCAGTCATGATCTCCTGTCCACAAAAGTTCTCGTAAAAAACCCTTTAAACATAGTCTTTACCCCTTCCTTTCTCGATTTTTCAGCCCCATGTTGTTGCTTTATGCTACAAAGCGGGCTGTCGTCCGGAACCCATTTTTTCAACCACGGAAAACCCGCCTTCGCCAAGCCTACGGCGTGGCATGCGCGGAAGGATATCTGTATGCGACGGGCCTTCATGTCCTTCATGCTCTTCATGCTCTTCATGGTGCGCATCTCGAAAGATACACCCAAAAACGCATTTTTTTCGGCAGAACGGCGTGATTAAGGCGCTAACAGGCTCTAACGGCTCAGCAAACGGACTTCGGGAAACGCGGTCAGCCAGAATTCGACGGCGATGCGCCAATCGTCTTCGCGGGTTCGGCCGTCGGCCCGTTCGTAGCCGGGCGCGAATCCGACACGCGTTCGCAGAACCATGCAGTCCCAGAAGCGCGCAACGAGACCCTCCACTTCTTCTAGCCGTTCTGTCTCGAATTCATAGCGGCCGCCGACACCGAAATTCCACGCCTTGTTCGGCATCAGCAACACGTTCCCGAAAAGCAACGCGCTCTCTTCACGGCGTATCCTGAACTCCAGGGATGCTTTCCAGAGATCGGCCAGTTCCAGATCTGTCTCCGCATTGAACCGATCCAGCGTCGCGTCGTAGGGATTGTAGGCTCCGTCAAGATTCAGGGACCAGCCTTTGACCGTCGGCCGGATTCGCAGATCGAAAAAGAACGGATCGAGCACGTCCTGAGCGGGCTCGGTCTCCAACCGCGCGCGCGTATAAAGATCGAGATCGATAAGATCGTGCGAAACGTTTTCCACTTTTGTTTGCCACTTGTTGCGCACGCCCAGTTTTACGGAATGATTTTTCGCAAGGCTGTCGACCCGGTCGAACTGATAGATGTTATCGGCGGCGAGCGTCGGTTCCGGCGCCCATGTATAGTCGGCATAGGGCTCGACAACGTGTCGCAGAGGGGAGACAACGCCGCCGACCCAGCTCTTGTACGCCTTGAACGAGGCCTCCGTTCCGACTTGGAATTGGGAGCGCACATCGGCGCCGCGATCGACCGTCGCGGAAACAGGCTCCAGACTGCCGTCCTCGGCAGGAAGCCAGATGTTGCGGGTTTCCCGTGTTTGCGAGTACCACGTCAGGCGATACCCGGCGCGGGGCACCACTTGCAGAAAACCGGCTACTTTCCGGGGTCGGTACAGCATGTGTCCCGAATCGATACGGCTCAACGCATAGGGCAAGTCGTTCGTGTTGGATGCCGCCCATACGCGTTCAAGACGGGCGGCGGCGCTTTGGCTTTCGTAGAAGATGCGACTGTCGCCGATTTCCCTGCGAAAAAAACGCACGGACAGCTCGGGCAGTCGCTGCACCTCGGAATAGAAGTCGTTCATCCGTCCGCGCAGGAGCAAATCGGCGATATAGGTGTCGCCACGCCGGGTATAGACGGCGAAATTTTCCGGCTGGCGACTGCGGCGATATTCCCGGACGAAAAAATCCTCCAGCATGTCGCGATCGCTCAGCCAATGGGCCTGGACCCGAACCGTATCGCGCGGCGTAACCGCATGCCGGTGACGAAGCCGAACACGAGAGCGGTCGGACGGAATATCGGAGGTTTCGCCGGGCGGCATCCCGGCATCCGGCTCCTGATCGGCGGCATAATAGACGCTGATGTCGCCGCCCCACCCCGCTGCTGCGTCGCGCCAGACGACATCCTGACCGACAGCCCAACCGCGCCGCGTGCGGTAGTCGAGGCGGGTTTCGCCCTTGAAAAATTCGCCCAAGGGGAAGCTGTAGGAGCCCAGCGCGAAATAACCTTCCCGACTTCTGTAGCCCGGCTGCAGGTTGAATCCGAACCGGTCCTTCAAATTGCGTTTCCAATAAGGGAAGTACATGACCGGCGCCGCCCCGAAATACCATCGGGCGCCGTAAATCTTGAGGTAGCGGCCGGGCGCGACAATCACCTTGCGTGCGCGCACATGATAGTGGGCGCGCGGCAGGTCGTGTTCGCAGGTGGTAATTCTGCAGTTGTAGACAATGAACCGGTTGTCCTTGTCGCGTTCGATCTTTTCGGAATCAAGCAGCCGAAACGGCTCGGATTCGCCGACCACACGCTCAATCGTCGTGATTTTCGCCTCGAAATCGTGCCGCAGGCTGTCGCCACGCCACGTTTCGCCGTCGCCACGGGTCAAGACGACATTGCCCTCGGCAAAGGCTTCTCGTTGAGCCGTGTTGATCTTGATCGAATCCGCGCGCAGGGTTTGGTCGCCGTACGCCACGACCACGTTGCCGCGGGCGTGAATCCAGCCGCTTTCCGAAAAATAGTCCGCCTCGTCGGCATGCCGCACGACAATGGCGTTTCCCGTATCGGCGGGATCTGCGCCCTCCGCTTCAAGCGACGCGGGCTCCGCAGCGACGGGCGGAGGCAGCTCCGATCCTGACGCTCGTCCGGCAAACGCGAGAAGAGCGACGGCGCCGAGCAACGCAACGGCCGACGACCCTAGGCTAAACGAATTCCTGACTGACATAAACCTCCTCGCCACTATTGGAATCGGCAATGCGCATGTACTCGACATGCTTCGCGGGATCGGATCGAAAGGTCAGACTGCCGCCCAGTTCGTTTTCGAGACCGACCAGCATCTCTTCGTCCTCCTCCCGCAGCCGCTTCAGGACGGAGGGGTGAACAACGATCTCAAGATTGCGGGCTTCCTTGCGCGATTTCTGCTTGCGGATCTGATTCTGTATTTGCCGTTGAATTTCCACGCTCATGCTGAGCGCGGACTTGACATTGCCGCGTCCCTTGCAATAAGGGCAATCCACCACCATGGTGGACAGCAAGCTTTCCTCGACACGCTGCCGAGTCATTTCCATGATGCCCAGATCGGAGATAGGCAGCACGTTGGTGCGGGCGCGGTCGCGCTTCAACGCGGTCTTCATGGCCCGGAAAACGGCGTTCTGGTGCTTTCTGGATCGCATGTCGATCAAATCGACAATGACGAGGCCGCCAATGTTTCTGAGCCGGAGCTGGCGCGCGACCTCGGCCACGGCCTCCAAGTTGATTTCCAGAATGGCCTCCTCCTGAGACCCCTTGCCCTTGTGCCGTCCGCTGTTGACATCCACGGCGATCAGCGCTTCGGTTTCGTCGAACACGAGCCGACCGCCCGATTTCATAGCCACTTGCCGCCGAAACGCCTCTTCGACCTGATCGACAACCTTGTATTTGTCGAAAATCGGCACGTCGCCTTCGTACAATTGAATTTTCGATTTGGCGCGACGCGATATTTTCGAAGCCAAATCCCTGATTTTTTCGTAGGTCTCCTTGACGTCGATCACGATGGACGAGACATCCTCGGTCAACCAATCGCGCACCACGCGCTCCACCAGGTCCGGTTCCGCGTACAGACGACATGGCGCTTTTTTTTCTGCGCGCGCCTCTGATATTTCGTCCCACAAGGACAGCAGCCCGCGAATATCGCGAGCGAAATTGCCTTTACGCGCGCCGGAAGCGGCGGTGCGGACAATCACGCCCATATCGCTCGGCACAAGAATTTTGCTCAAAATTTTCTTGAGGCGCTGACGTTCCTTGTCGTCATCGATTTTTCGCGATACGCCTTTGAGCGAGGAACCGGGCATGAGCACCAGATAACGGCCGGACAGACTGATGGCCGTCGTGACACGCGGCCCCTTGGTGCCGATCGGTCCCTTGGTGACCTGCACGACGATGTCCGAGCCTGACGGGAAGCTTTTCTCCGCCTCGGCATTGCTCATGCGTTTTTTCTGCGAAACCCGGCGGCGACGGCCTCGTCGCGGCGTTGCGGAATCGAGAGTCTCGACATCCGAGTCGTTGTCGGGAACCATGTCCCAATAGTGAAGGAAAGCGTTTTTTTGAAGACCGATATCCACGAATGCGGCCTGCAAATCGTGTTCCAGGTTCTGAATCTTCCCCTTGTAGATGCTGCCGGTAATGCGCCGATCGTCAGGATACTCCACTTGGTATTCCTCCAGGCGACCGTTTTCCATAATTGCGACACGTGTTTCCATGCCGCCCGCATTGATGATGATTTCTCGTTTCATACCGCCACTCCTTCCCCATCCGAACATAAAACAAACTCCTTTCATATACTGTGCAAACCCTTAACGCGGGCTTCGCCCGCAACCCAAGTGTGTGGGTATGTGGGGTTGGGAGTGTGTGAGTTTTCACCCACACACTCACGCACCCACACACTCACAAACAATCACGCCTCCAATGTCTTGTTTTTTCGGCAAGACGTCGTGATTAAGGCGCTAAACCACTTCGAAAACGTTGTCTTTCCGCGACCGGATGCGGACGCTTTGGATCATGCCCATCGCCGCCAGGGTCGCGACCATGAACGAGCCGCCATAGCTCAAGAACGGCAAGGGCAATCCGGTAATGGGGATCAGCCCGACCGTCATGGCCACATTGACGGACACATGGCAAAACAGCAAGGCCACGAGTCCGGAACACAGCAATTGGCCTTGCTTGTCGTCGGCCGCCAGCGCCGTCCACAGACCCGCCGCCACAACCGTCGCGAACAGGAACAGGGTCGCCACCGAGCCGGCGAACCCGGTTTCTTCGGCGATCACGGAAAAGATGAAATCCGTGGGCGCGACCGTTCGGGGCAGGTACCCAAGCAGGTTCTGCGTCCCGTTCAAGTATCCTTTGCCCCAGGTTCCGCCCGAGCCGATGGCGATACGCGACTGAATCTTGTTCCAGCCGGCGCCCATCGGATCCTTGTCGGCATGAATGAATCCGACTATGCGTTCCCGGTGATAGTCCCGAACGCCCGCCAATCGCAACGTATTTTCGACGGGCGCTTGCGCCGGTCCGAGCCGTTCGGGCAAAAAAAGAGCCCCGAGCAAGAGCCCGGTCGCCAGTATCCCGACCCCGACAATCGTTGCCAGAATACGCCAACGCACGCCTGCCACGAACATCATGACAAATGCCACCGGCAAAAATATTAGGGCCGTACCCATATCCGGCTGTTTGAACACCAAAGCCATGGGCGCCGCCACAAGGCCCAGCGTCGTCAAGACCGCCTTCCATCCGCCCGTATCTTCGCCAGGCCGTCCCAGCCAGAACGCCAGAAAGGAAACGACGGCGATCTTGGCGAATTCCGCCGGCTGAATGCCCGCATCCCCGAAAATTCGAATCCAGCGTTTCGCGCCGTATATCTCCACACCGAAAAAAAGAACGAACACCAGCAGAAACAGGGCCAGACCATAGAGCCATACCGCATGGCGCAACCAGCGCCGATAATCGAAAACGGCCAGAACCAGAAACGCGCCCAACCCGGCAAGCGCCCAGCGAATCTGCTGCACGTACAGCATCCGTACAGGCCGGTCTTCGCTCACGTAACAGGCGCTGTAAATGAACAGCACGCCCAGTGTCGTCAGCGCCGCCGTCGCCAGCGTCAGCGGCCAGTTCATTTTCGCCAGCAATTTAAGGTGTTTTATCAAGCCGTTCATAGGACTGTTTTCCCGGCCTGATCATCTTCCATGCCCAAGGCGACGGCCATCAAGGTACGCATGCGCGGAGCGGCAATCAATCCGCCGCCGCCCGGCGAATTTTCGACCACCAGCACGGCTGCGATTCGCGGGTTTTCAAATGGCGCATAGGCGGCCATCCAGGCGTGACGCAAATCGTCTCCGTCTCTTTTGTACTGGGCGGTTCCCGTCTTGCCCGCCATCCGCACGCCCTCTACGCGAGCCCGCTGACCGGTTCCGTTCGGCGCATGGATCACATCCAGCATGCCGCCCTGAACCGCCGTCAGTGTCTCGGCCGACCATCTTAAGTCCGCCAACGCTTCGCCAGGCCGCACACCGAGTCCGCCCTGCGTTTCGATAATATGCGCCGGATCCAAGTCGGAACCCAGTACCGACCGTGGCCGATAGACGCGTCCGCCATTGGCTATGGCCGCGGTCATGACAGCCATTTGAAGCGGCGTTACGGCCAGCGCGCCTTGGCCGATGGAAACGTTGCAGGTGTCTCCCGGCCGCCAGGCGTCGCGCACAATCCGCCGCTTCCAGGCGTCGTTCGGCAGCAAGCCGACGCTTTCTCCCGGCAGATCGAGTCCGGTTCTCCGCCCTATTCCCATGGCATCCGCCATGCGATAAATGCGCTCGTATCCGCACATCAGTCCCAACTGATAGAAATACACGTTGCACGACTGTTCCAGGGCCTTGCGCAGATTGATCCAGCCGTGTCCGCTTTTGCGCCAGCATAGAAAAGGATGATCGCCCACATGATACACCCCTGAACAATCGAAGACCATATCGGGGCTTGATCGGCGGTTTTCCAAAGCGGCAATGGCCACCACCATTTTGAAGATGCTGCCCGGCGGATAAATGCCGCTGGCGGCTCGATTGACCAGCGGTCGGCTCTTGTCCTTAATCAACAAATTCCAATCCTGGCGCGCAATGCCCATGCTGAACGCGTTGGGATCGAATGTCGGTCGAGAAGCCATGGCCAGAACATCGCCGTTGCGGGGATCGAGAACAACGACGGCCCCGGTCACGCCCTCCAGAACGGACTCGGCGGCGCGCTGAATGCGGGCGTCGAGCGCCAGCGCCACGTCTTCGCCCGGCAACGGGTCCCGACGCCCCATCTCCATGTGCTTGAACCCCGAAGCGTCGACCCGTACCAGATACCCGCCCGGCTGTCCCTGCAGCGCCTCGTTACGAACCCGTTCCACGCCATCCCGTCCTTCGACAGCGGGAATGTAGTAGTGATAAACGTCTTCCGCATGAAGATCGGGATCTGCCCGACCCACATGCCCGAGAACATGCGCGGCCAGGCGCCCTTCAGGATAGACCCGAATGGATTCCACGGTCACATCGACTCCGGGAATGCGCTCCTGGGCGCCCGGGAAGGTCACGCTGCTTTCCGCCAGGCGCGCCAGCGTGTCCTCGCCAATATCGCGCCAGGCCAGAAGCGGCAGAGGACGATTGCGGACCACATGCTCCCGAATATCTTCTTCGGTGATCTCGCGTTCCAGATTCAAGCTTTCGGCCAGACGATCCACCACGAGACCGACGTGATCCACCGTCCGCGATATCCGGCCCGGCTGACGCAGTTCCTCCACGTAAATCGCTATGCCGTATCCCGGTCGATTGTCGGCCAGACACCGTCCGTAACGATCGAGAATTCGGCCGCGCGGAGCGGGCAAACGCACCCTGCGAACGCTTTGCCGGTTCAAATGACTCTCGTATTCCGAAGCGTCGCGCATTTGAACGCTCCACAAAACGGCGGCGAGAAAAAAGAAAAAACCCAGCATTGCCGCAAGCGTCAAACGCAGACGGCCTTGATGCGATATGCGCGAATCATTCGTAACCATGGATATCGTCCTTCCGCTTGACGTTGCCGGCCATGCGATCGATCGCGTCGGCAACAGGAAAAACAATCGACACGCACAGGCCGCCCAGAAACGCGCCGCCCAGAGCCTTGACAAGCAGGCCCGCGAAGCCCCCGCCCGCAAGACCGGTCGCCCGCAGCGTCCACCCGCCAACCAACGTGGCGACAAAGCTCAAGGAGATTCCGAAAATAACAGCCGTAACCAGGGTGTCCGTCAGGACAATGCTTTTGAAACCGGAGACCGTCAAACCGACGGCAAGAAACATCAGAACTGAAAACCCCAACGGCGTATGACCCAGCCCGTCCTGCAACAGGCCCGCAACCAGAGCCGCTGCAAGCATAACCCGGTATTCGCGGCGCAACGCGTAGTACAGCACAACCGCCAGCAGAAAAGGCCATTTAGCTTGACCCAAAACGGAAACAGTGGGCAGCAGCAACTGCGCCAAGGCCGACGAAAACATCAGACAGGCCATCGCAATCCACGTCATGGCGCCTCCCCTGAGTTTTCATCCGATTCATTCTCAAGCGACCCGGGACGCTTATCCGGAACAACGACGAACACGGTCTTCAGGCGCTGCAGATTGGCAGCGGGCGTAACGGTCGCCCGCTGGTACAGGCCGGACGCGTCCATTTCCACAGTCCGAACAGTCCCTACCGGAATTCCGGGCGGAATCACCCCGCCCCGTCCCGATGTTATCACTCGGTCGCCCGCATTCACGCCGGCATTTCCAGGAATATAGTCCATGTCGAAAGGCGCCGCCGCGCTTAACATGTCCAATTCGGGTGGCCCCCGCAATGCCGACCCCGTTCCGCTTGCAATGCCGAAAAAACGGCCGGTCCCAACCTCGCAAGCCACCTTGCACCCTGGATCGGTTATCAGCAGAACATCGCTGGTCTTGTCGGCGACGATCAATCCGGGTCCATCCCGACGGAATCGGCCGCCGCCTGTACGCCCCACAAGACCGTCCATGGTAATGACGGCCATGGCTTCCCCTATACCATGGTCGCGCCCCTTGTCGAGTCGCACGGTTTGCCACCAGCCGCCCATCCCGCCCCGGGCGACAACCTGACACATGACGAGACGATAGGTCTGCCGACGGCTGAAATCGAGCCATTGGCGAAGCTCGCGGTTTTCCGCTTCTAAAGCTTCAAGGCGGGCCAACTGAAAATGCGCATTGGCCAGAGTTTCGCGCAAATCCTCGGCGTCGAGAATTGCGCGGCGTGAATACAGCATCGAATTCAAGCCGGCCCGGCCATGACGAATCGCAACGTGCAAAAAAGTTTGAAAGGGAGCGGCATTGTCGCGGACGGCTGCCCGAATGCCCAGAGAGGCCGGTATCGGCAAATTCAGCAGAACCAGAACTGTCGCCAACAGTATGAATACAATGTGCCTGCGCTTCACCTGGCTCCCCCTCAACCCGAACGCGAACGGACAGAACCGTAAAGCCGTTCGATCCGGAATCGGCGTCTAGGTCCGGTTCCATGTTCAGAGGCGGGAGACAATCGAATGAAAGGATTAGAGAGTGTTGGCGCCGGATTTACGAAGGAAATTCAACTCGTTGAGCACCACCCCGGTGCCCTCGGCCACCGCGCTCAGGGGATCGTCCGCCAAATGAACCGGCAAACCGGTTTGTTCGGCAATCAATTTGTCGATCCCCGTCAAGAGCGCGCCGCCGCCAGCCAGAATCATACCTCGATCCACTAAATCAGCCGACAGTTCGGGAGGACACCGTTCCAGAGTGATGCGAATGGCATCGACAATGGACGACACAGGTTCCTGCAGCGCCTCTCGAATCTCTTCCGAAGTGATCGTCAACGTCTTTGGGAGTCCTGCGACCAGATCCCGGCCTTTAACTTCCGCGGTGGTTTCATCGCCCACCGGATAGGCCGTCCCCATGGACATTTTGATTTCTTCGGCTGTCCTATCTCCAATCATCAAATTGTACACCCGCTTCATATACTGCATGATGCATTCGTCCATCTGATCGCCGCCCACTCGGACGGTCCGGCTGAACACGATGCCGGCCAAGGAAATCAGGGCCACCTCGGTCGTGCCGCCGCCGATATCCACAATCATGTTGCCGGCCGGTTCCTGAACCGGCAACCCCACGCCAATAGCCGCAGCCATGGGTTCTTCAATTAGGAACACTTCCCTGGCGCCGGCATGGGTAGCGGAATCCTTGACGGCCCGCTTCTCGACTTCCGTGATGTCGCTGGGAACGGCGATGATGATCCGTGGCCGCACGACTTTTCGGCGATGATGGATTTTCTTGATGAAATACCGCAGCATGGCTTCGGTAATTTCGAAATCGGCGATCACCCCGGCCTTCATGGGACGAATCGCCACAATGTTGCCCGGGGTCCGGCCCAGCATGCGCTTGGCATCCTCGCCGACAGCCAGTATGCGTTTCGTACCGGACTGTATCGCCACCACTGAAGGCTCTCGAATGACAATGCCGCGATCCTTGACGTAGACCAACGTGTTGGCCGTGCCCAGGTCAATGCCAATATCGTTCGAAAACAATCCGGACAAACTGCTCCACATGAAAGAATCCTCATGTAAAAAAAAAGACTAAACGGTCAACGGGGCGAAACTTTCCGCATTTTCCGTCGGTTCGTCAAGCAATTAATGATAAATGTCTTTTACTGATCGGCAATGACGGTTCCGGGCGGCGGGTTCTTTTCGCCTTCCAAAACCTGACAATACGCCAGATTGGGCTGGACTCTCGTCACTTTCAGACGCCCGAGAACCTTCCCGTCGGCCTTCCCGAGCACGGCGCCCGTACTGGGATCGATCAGAAGCTCGCCTTCCTGCCGCATGACAAATTCCTTGCCGGGCCCGATGCCGTAATCGGAGCCGCGGTTGATGATGACCTGATCGCCGGCGACAGTGACCACGGCGCCTTCGAACGGCATGTTTTCCATCGTCTTGGCGAAGAAAATGGCCGCCTGATTCAAACAGTCCTGAGCGGCATCGCCGATCGGCGTCTTTTGAAACCCGCCCACATGCGTGCTGACCGGCCCGTGACTGAGTCCAACCCTCATTCCGACACGACCGGCACGCCCGACAATGCGTTTTTGAGCCACGACCTCGCTGGTGGTCGTATCGATAAGCTTGGCAATGATCGTAATCGACGCTCGCGATCCGCCGCCGCCCACGCTGATCCCGCCCACGCGGATGCCGCCGCTCCCGCCTCTGGCGCCCTCCTGAACCGAAGTCACCGCGCCGGTCGCCAGGTAGCGCGCCGGACGAATCAAGCCGGTCTTGGCCACGTCCTTGGCCTGAGCGGCACGTCCGCTGGCCACCAGATCCTGTTCGGCAATCACATGCTTGAGCTTCTCGCGTTCGACAATAACGAATCGCTTCGTATCGAAAAGCGCGGATTCCAGCATGATGGACAGGTTGTTGCCCAACTGCCAACGCCCGGACCAGCCGGCCTGGTTTTCGAAATCCACGCAGCCAATCGCGTGTTTCAGTCCGGCATAAGGCCCTAACGCCTCCATCTTCGCCGATCCGTCGGCCGTGGTCGTCCCCGTCTGGGCGCAACCGCCCGCCAGTCCGAGCGCTACGCAGCCAAAAACAAAAGCCCCAGTCACCCTTGTCTTCCCGTTCTTCATCGTCCTTCTCCTTTATCCTGCCTTCGCGTTATCCTTACAGCCTGCGAAACGCCAAACAGGCGTTGTGGCCTCCGAAACCGAGCGAATTGTTAAGACACACGCCGATGTCCGCCTCGCGCGCGGTGTTGGGCACGTAGTCCAAATCGCAATCGGGATCCGGTGTTTCGTAATTGATTGTCGGCGGCGCCACCTGATGCCTGATCGCCAGACAGCAAACAGCCGACTCGATGGCCCCGGCCGCCCCGAGCGTATGTCCCGTCATGGATTTCGAAGAGCTGACCATGGTTTTTTTCGCATGCTCGGCGCCCAACGCGGTCTTGATAGCTAGTGTTTCGATTTTGTCGTTAAGTTCGGTGCTGGTTCCGTGCGCGTTGACGTAGGAGACCGATTCGGCGTTCAGGCCGCCATCGGCCAGAGCCAGTTTCATGGCCCGTGCCGCGCCGTCGCCGTCATCGGAAGGCGCGGTCATGTGGAACGCGTCGCATGTGGCGCCGAACCCTGAAACTTCGCATACGATCGGCGCCCCTCGCTTAACGGCCCGTTCGTATTCCTCGAGAATCAGAACGCAGGCACCCTCGGCAATCACGAACCCGTCCCGATCCTTGTCGAAGGGGCGACTGGCCCGTTCCGGCTCGTCGTTGCGACGGCTCAAGGCTTTCATGGACACGAAGCCGGCCACGCCCAGATCGCAGACGGGCGATTCCGCCCCGCCTGCCAGCATGATGTCCGCCTGGCCATGCCGAATGCAGTGCATGGCCACCCCGATCGAATGCGCGCCCGACGCGCAAGCGGAAACGACCGAATAGTTGGGTCCTTTCAATTTGAACTCGATCGCGACAAGACCGCCAGCCATGTTGGCGATCATCTCGGGAATCATGAACGGAGAACACCGGCCCGGCCCCCGGTTCATCAAGATGGCGTGTTGCGCCGACAAGGTTTCAAGACCGCCCACGCCCGATCCGATCAACGCGCCACAGCGACAAGGATCTTCCGCGCCGAAATCCAAACCGGAATCGCGCACGGCCATTTTGGCGGCGCCAATCGCAAAGTGACTGTAGCGATCCATCCGGCGCTGTTCTTTCGGGGCGATATAGTCGTTCACGTCGAAGTCCTTGATCTCGCCCGATATTTGACTTCCGTAATTCGAACAGTCGAAACGCTCGATGCGCCGAATGCCGGACGATCCGGAGGTCAACCGTTCCCAAAAAGGGCCCGGAAACGAACCCAAAGGGGAAACTACGCCTATACCCGTCACCGCCACTCTTCTCATCTGAATTCCCCTTAATCTTCCCTTGTCCCCTTCAGGGTATCCCATGTCATGCCTCTGTTAATGCATCGCGTTTTCATACGACAGACTCAGCAAATCGGGGCAGGCTCCGCCATGCCCTTTTCGATCGCTGCGGAGCCGCCCCTGAAGTGTTTTGGCAAGGCATAGGCCTGCCTGGTTCGCTACGCGCTCATGCCTTTGCTTTTCAAGTATTCGATCGCCGCGCCGACGGTCGTCAGCTTCTCGGCTTCCTCGTCTGGAATTTCAGCGCCGAACTCTTCCTCGAGCGCCATGACCAGTTCAACGGTATCCAGAGAGTCCGCGCCCAAATCCTCGATGAACGAAGCTTCCGGGGTCACCTGCTCGGGATTCACGCCCAATTGCTCGACAATGATTTCCTTGACTTTGTCTTCCAGTGCCATGTTCTTTCTCCTTATGTATTACGGTTGCACAGCAACACTACTACAACATACCGACTTGTCCATCGCAAAAAACGTCACATGACCATGCCGCCGCTCACCGTGACCACTTGGCCGGTCATGTACGACGAGGCCTCGGAGGCCAGAAAAACAACCACCTTCGCGACATCGTCCGGCAACCCAAATCGTTTCAACGGAATGGCCGCCAGCATTTGTTCGCGCACATCCGGCGGCAGGGCTTCGGTCATTTTCGACTCGATGAAACCGGGCGCGACGGCATTGACGCGCACGTGGCGCGAAGCCAGCTCCTTGGCGGTCGACTTGGTCAACGCGATGACGCCGGCTTTCGAGGCCGCGTAATTGCACTGGCCGGCGTTGCCGATCAATCCGATCACGGACGCGATGTTCACAATGGCGCCGCTCCTCTGCTTCATCATCGTCTTGGCCACCGCCTTGGTCAACAAAAACGTGCCCTTTAAATTGACGGAAAGCACCGTGTCCCAGTCGGCCTCGGTCAT
>SLMC01000139.1 GCA_007133745.1 Kiritimatiellia bacterium | reverse complement strand
TCGCGCAGTCTGGCAGGAAGGCTTTAAGGCAAACCAAGTGTGTGTGCATGTGGGTTTGGGTGTGTGTGGGTTTCAGTATTTTCCGAAACCTGAAACCCATGCGCCCAAGCAACCGGAAACGGCTATACGGACACGCAAAAGCAGGGACATGTTTAAGGACGTTCCTTGAGGTGAAGCTATCATGAACAATGACGCATACGAATCCAAGGCGAAAAAGCCGGGCGACGCGGCCGGCGCCGACGCATGCGACGACGTGCGCGAGTGGCTGACCTGCTATCTCCTAAACGATCTTGAACCGGACTCCATGGCGGATATCCGCCTGCACCTTGAAACCTGCGAGGCATGCCAGGCTCTGGCGCGCGAACTCGAACCGACCCTCGACCTGCTGCGCGACACCCTGGCCGCCTCCAGTCCGGCCCCGGCACGGCTTTCCGATACGCATCGGCGCCGCATTCGTCAGGACGGCCATCCGCCCGCTGCCCGCCGACGTACGCACCGCCGACGCTGGCTGCTGAAATTCCATGTCCTGGAAATCGCCGCCCTCGCTTTGATCAGTTTGATCCTGATACCCGTGTTTGTATCGTCGGGTCGCCGGTTTGGCCAAGAGGCTCGCGTAAGCGCATGTAGAGTTGCGGACGATATGGAGCATGTCGTCCTGGAAGAATCGCCATCTGGTCCGCCGATCGCTGAACTTGCCGCAGGCAGGACGCCGGAACCATTGCCGGCAAGACAAGCGGCGCGCGAACCGCTTGACGCCGCATGGCATAGTGGCCGTCCGGGTTTGTCGGACAGGTCGGACAGGTCGGATATATCGGACGTTTCGGTCACGGCCGGCGTTAAACCGGAAACTGTTGGAGACGCCTCTGTCATGCGTGGCGTTTATAGCTCACGCAGTCCCGGTCGGCGCGGCTCGGATATTGGCGGCGGCAACGCGGCGGTAGCTCGGGATGCCGCCCCGCCACCGCCACGGACCTATACCTATGCCGGCGCTGTCGGTGACGAGCGCGTATCCGAAAGCGAAGTTTCTGCGGGAATCACCGCAAGCCGCCTGGAACAAGACTTGGCCGGATTGACTGTCCCTGAACGGAGGGATCATCTGGAAAGTAAGATCGAACAACTCGAACAAGAACCGGTCTTGCGCCAGGAATCGAAGGAACGCGAAACGCCTGCCGACAAGGAAGAGACCGTCTCCTCGGGGGCGAAGACGGACATGGACGGCGACCTAGTCGCCACCCTGCGCCTTCAGGGCCGTAACGACATCCGCCCGTCCGACATGTCCGACATGTCCGACAAACCAGCCGCACCCGCCCCTCTCGCCGAGCCCGACGACCCGTCCCCGACCGAGCCGCGCTTCACGGCGGCGGGCGTGAATCCGTTTGTCGAAACGGCGGCCAACCCCTTTTCGACCTTCTCGATCGATGTGAATTCGGCATCCTACACGGTGGCCCGCCATTACATGCAACGGGGCACGCTGCCGCCGCCGGAATCGGTGCGCACCGAAGAGTTCGTCAACTTCTTCGACTACGCCTATCCGGCGCCGGAGCGCGAAACCTTCCGCGTCTATGCCGAGGCCGCGCCTTCCCGATTCGGGCGCGGACTGCACCTGCTCAAAATTGGCGTCAAGGGCCGACGTCTAGGCCGCGAGGAACAGCGGCGCGCCGTGCTGACTTTTCTGGTGGACACGTCCGGCTCCATGAATCGGCCCGACCGTATCGGCCTGATCCGGAAGGCGCTCGACATGATGCTGGACAAGCTCGATCCCGAAGACGAAGTGGCGATCGTGCCGTTCGATGCGCAGGCGCGACTGCTGCTCGATCATACGCCGGTCTCGGACAAGGCCCGCATTCGCGAGGCCATCCGAAGTCTGCAATGCGGAGGCGGCACGAATCTGGAGGCGGGCATGGATCGCGCCTATGCGCTGGCCGCGCGCCGTTTCAAGGCTGGCAGCGAAAACCGCGTTCTGCTGCTTTCCGACGGGGTGGTCAATCTGGGCGCGCTGGAAGCCGACGAGATTTTCAAGCGCATCGAATCCTATCGTCGCCAGGGTCTGACCCTGTCGGTGTTCGGGTTCGGCTCCGGCGTGTACGACGACACCATGCTCAAGACGCTCGCCATGAAAGGCCAGGGCGCCTACGCCTTCATCGATTCGGAACAGGAAGCGCGCCGCGTGTTTGTGGACGATCTGTCCGCCACTCTCAACGCGATCGCCACGGATGTACGGATTCAAGTCGAGTTCAACCCGGCCCGAATCGTTCGTCATCGGCAATTGGGCTACGAGAGTCGGCAGCTCGAAAAAGAGCAGTTCCGCGACGAAAGCGTGACAGCCGGCGAAGTAGGGTCGGGTCAATCGGTGACGGCGCTTTACGAGATGGGACTGGCCCCGGATTCCGCGTCGGCCCTGCGGCGAGCCGAACAGATGCGCCCGGCGAACGACTGGTTCGCGGTTGTACGGGTACGCTATCGTCGGCACGACACCGGCGCGCTGGAGGAGATCGAGCATCGGATCGCGCACTCGGCCATGGTCCCTCGCTTCGAGGAAGCCAGCATCCGTTTTCGGCTGGCCGCCTGCGTGGCGCGCTTTTCCGAAATTCTGCGCGGCAGTCCTTTCGCCCAAGGCGCCCGATTCCAGGACGTGGCGGAAATTCTGCGGCCGATCGCGCTCGACCTGCAGCTCGATTCGCGCGTTCAGGAACTCGCCCGCATGGTCGAACTGGCCGAGGGCATGACACGGCGGTAAACACGTCAAGGAGGCATCATGAACAAGGCATGGACTATGGTATGGATGGCGGGTTTAACGACAGGATGGATCAGTGCGATCGGCGCGCAAACAGCCCTTGCGAGAACCGCGCCGTCCCCTGCCCTGCCGGAACGGATCGCGAACAGCCAAACCGCTTTCGCGCTGGACCTGTACGCGCACTTGAGGACGGACGAAGGCAACCTGTTCTTCTCTCCGTACAGCATCGCCAGCGCCTTGGCGATGACCTATGGCGGCGCGCGCGGCGAGACGGCCGCGCAAATGGCCCGGATGCTCCGTTTCCCGGCGGATGCAACGGACATCCATCCGGCCCACGCCAAACTCGCCGCGCGATTGCGCCACGCGCAACGCGACGGCAAGGTGGCGCTCCATGTCGCCAACGCGCTCTGGCCGCAAAAGGACTACGCGTTCCGAAAGGAATACCTGAATCTGCTCAAAAAGCATTACGACGCGCCCGCCACCGCTGTGGACTATCGGACGGCGCCCGAAGCCGCGCGCCAGACCATCAATGCCTGGGTGGAAAAGCAAACGCGGGAGCGAATCAAGGATTTGTTCGCGCCCGGCACGATTGTTCCGCTGACCCGCATGGTTCTGGCCAACGCCATCTGGTTCAAGGGCGACTGGGCGCATCCGTTCGACGCCAAGCGCACCGAAAAGGCGCCGTTCTCCGTTTCGGCGACCAAGCGCGTGTCCGTTCCCATGATGCGTCAGACAACCCGGTTCCCCTACGCCGAATTCAAGGAGCTTCAAATCATGGAGATGCCCTATGCCGGCGGCGATTTGTCCATGCTGATTGTTCTGCCGGCAACCGGCTTGTCCCTGAATGCCGTCGAGGACTCTTTGGACCTCGACACGCTCGAAAAATGGACGAGCGCCTTGCGCTCCCGCGAGGTCGAAACGCATGTGCCCAAGTTCAAGATGGTCTGGGGCGCGCGGTCGCTGGTCAAGGAACTGAAAGCGATGGGCATGACCGACGCCTTTCAGGCGGGCGGCTCGGACTTCTCGGGGATGGACGGCAGCCGCGAACTGTTTATGGATGTCGTCATGCACAAAGCGTTCGTCGAGGTCAACGAGGAAGGCACGGAAGCGGCGGCGGCTACGGGCATCGGCATGCGCGCCACATCCATCCCCGCGCCGCCTCCCGTCTTCAAGGCCGACCGGCCGTTCCTGTTCCTGATCCGCGAAAAAAACGTCGGCCTCCCGCTGTTCATGGGACGCGTCGCGAATCCGACGGAGTGAACGGCAGGACAGCGGACGGGTAAAGGAAACACACTGTCACATTCGACAGAACGGAGCAGACAAAGGGGGACTCCATGAAAAGACGATGCGCTGTCGGATGGCTTTTGGTTGTGACGATGCTGGCGTGGCCTGCAGCGCTGCGGGCGATGGAGTCGGCGGTCGGCGTTTCGAATGTTTCGCTCGAGGGCGAGATCGAGGGCGAGAACATCGTTTTCACCCTTAAGTTCGACGTGGAATCCCGTACGCAAGAGACGGCGCTGCCGCTTGTGGTCGGCGACACGGCCTATCTGGACGGAACCTTTCCGCGCGGCGCGGAAATCGCGCGTGACGGGGACCGTTATCTTCTCAAGCTTCCCCGGTCGCGCCGCTGGTTCCGGGGCGGGCCGGACCCCGTGACCTTTCGGTTCGCCGCCCGCCCGGTTGCGGACGGCGACTGGCGGCAAACCTCGTTCGCCATTCCCGTATCGACCATTCGCCGCATCGCCGTGCTTTGCGACCGCAACGATCTCGACGTTCAGTTCCCCGGCGCGCTGAATGTGGAACGCTCGCGCCTGCGTCCGGAAGGCGACGACGCGGCGGAGGGGCGGACCCAGGTGACGGGCTATCTGGGCGTTGCCGAACGCTTCGAGGTGCGCTGGAAACCCGAAATGCGAAAACTGGACGCCGAACTCGTGGCGACCTGCGAAGCTCAGACCGTCGCCACCGCCAGCATTGGCGCGCTACGGCTGGACACGCTATTCACCTATCGCGTTATTCAAGGCGTCTTGAGCGAACTTTCATTCGCGTTGCCCGACGTGAACATTACCCGCGTGCTTGGCGACCATATCCAGGACTGGCGCATCGATGCGGAACGGCAACGGCTGCATGTAACGCTGAGCCGACCGCAAACCGCGTTGTATCGTCTCCAGGTGGAGAGCGAAATGGCCCTGCCGGTCTTCCCCTGCCGTTTCACCCTGCCCGTGCTGACCCCCGAAGCCGTGCTGCGAACCAGCGGATTCCTTATGATCGGCACGGACAGCGCCATCCGCTTTCAAGTGCGGCGCGCCGCCGGACTAACCCAAGTGGATGCGGCCGCCTTTCCGAAGACGGAATCGAGCGAACCCGACGCCGCTCGCCCGCGGGCGCGGCCAACGCGCAGCGTCTATGCCTATCAGTATGCCAACATGCCTTACGCTCTGGAGATTAGCGCGGACGACATCGTCACCGATTTCACGGCCGACAGCCGTCTGTCCCTGACTTTGTCGGAACGGATTCTGTCGCTGCGCGCCTCCGTGGAGCTGGACGTCAAGGACGCGCCTTTGCGCGACGTGCGCATTGAAACAGGCACGGAGACGGACTGGACCCTGACCACCGCGACCGGACGCGACGTCGCGATCGCCGACACGGATATGCGCGAAAAGGACGGCGTCCGGTTCATTCATATTCCGTTCCGCAAAGCCGTACTGGGCACGACACTGATCGAAATCCGCATGGAGCGCGCTCTGCCGCCGGGCGCGACATCGTTCGGGACTCCGACCTTCAGCGTGCGGGACGCTCGCTCCGACCGGGGCTATGTCGTGATGGCGGCGGAAACAGGTCTGCGTTTGAAAGCGGATTCCGTCGTCGGACTGCGCGAGATCCATACCGGGTCGGCGCCCATGCGCGTGCCGAACGCGCAGCAAGCCTTTCGCTTCCGCGAACCGGGCTGGACCGCGACCTTGTCCGTCGAACGCGCGGAGCCGGCGATTCATTCCGAAATCTTTCATCTCGTCTCGCTGAGCAAAGGCGTCATGTATAGCAGCGCGGCCATTACCTATCATGTCGGCGGCGCCCCGCTGCAGGAATTCAATGTGCGCGTGCCCGAAACGATCGCGCGCGTGGACTTTGTCGGCGCCGATATCGAGGGCTGGACACGGGACAAGGACATCTGCACCGTGCGTCTGCAGTCCAGGATCATGGGCGACTATACGCTTCTGGTCTCCTACGACCGTCCGTTTCCGCCCGATCGGGCCGACGTGGAACTGGCGGCCATCGAAACGGTCGGCACCGAGAGCGAAATGGGTTACGTCGCGCTGGCCAGTTCCGCCAGTATCAGTTTTCGCGAAAGCCAACCCCTGCCCCCGTCCATGTTCCGGATCGACCGCGACGAAATCCCGGCGGAATACGCGGCGCTCGTCATGGACCCGATCATCGGCGCCTACAAGTACACGCATGCCCCGCATCGGGCGGTCGTCCAAATCGAGCGCTTCCCGACAGAACCGCCGCTCGGCCAGATCGCCGACTACGTGGAATTGTCCACGGTTATGAGCAAGGACGGAGAGTCGGTGACCACCGTCAACATCTACATCAAGAACGCCACCCGTCAACACCTGATCGTTCGGCTTCCGCCCGAAGCGTCGCTGTGGTCCATTCAGACCGTGGACGAACAGGGCCGCAAGGAGCACGCGCTCTCGCAACAGGATAGGGGCGCCCTTCTAATCCCGGTCAGGCGGCTGCGAGATCCCAACACGGCGCTGCAGGTCGAGCTCGTGTACGCGCAGGCGCACGGCTCGCTCGGTTTCTGGCGCAGCGGCGTGAGCCGCGCCACGGTTGCCGGCCCTGTCATGCCGGAGACGCACACCGCTTTCGCGCGCTGGCGCATCGCGGTTCCGGACGGCTTTTCCATTTCCGGCGTTTCCGGCGCCATGACGCCGAGCCGCACGGAGACCGTCACGGGGCTCGCCGACACGGTGGCCAAGGCCTGGGGCCTGGTTCGCGCCGTGTTCGATCCGTATATGGACTTTGGCGACGTGTTGCGCGACGGCTGGGGCGGCGGACAGACCGCCGAACTGACTCGCGCCGTCGATTTGGCCGACAACGCGCATCCGGAGATCAAAATGCAGATCGTACCCTCGTGGATGGGCCCGCGCAGCTCCGCGCGCGGCCTGCTGGTCGGCTGCCTGCTCGGCGCGGCCATACTGATCCGTGGACCGCGCCGCCGCGCCCGCGCCGCCTGGCTCGCGCTAGGCTGGACGCTGACGCTGTTGGGTCTGTCCCAGGCGGCGCTCGGTCGCACTGTTCTGGCCGTACTGATTCTCCTGGTCGCTATCGCTGTTTTCCTGGCCAAAGGCGGTCCGCGCGCGCTCGGGCGAGCCGGTCGCCGGCTGTTCCAACGCCTGCGTGTCAAGCGACGAACCGACGCCCACCTGCCGGCGCCCGCCGATCCGGACACAGACCCGGATTCCGAACACGCGGACGACTTGCAGCCGTTCGATCCGCCCGTCATGCCCGACGCGCAGCCAGACGCTTCCCGCAACGGCGCTGCGCGAACAGGTCTGCTGGTTCCGACCGTCTTGGCCGGATTGACTTTTCTTCAGGTTTTCGCGGCGGCCGCCGCCACGCCGGTCGCCTCGACCCCGGTCATGGACAGCGTACATCTGGCCATTGAAACGCCCGAAAGCGGTTCCGGCCATGAAGCCAGCGCGGAAATCGCCTTGACGCTGAATTTCCGGGCGGCGGAAGCGTTGTCCTTTATCGCCGTTCCGGGCGTCAGCGTCCTGAAACGCTACGACATCGACGAACGCAACGTGAAGGTCGCCATTCATCCCGGCGGCTACCTGGTCCAGGCGCTCCGGCCCGGAACGTACACCGTCACGTTAGTGTACCAAACGCCAATCCGCGAGCGCGACGGACAACGCGCGCTAACGCTGTATCTGCCGCCCAACATCCGCAACCGAGCCACGCTGACCCTTCCCGAAACCGGCCTGGACATTCGCTCGCCCGAAGCCGTTCTGTTCGCTTCCGAGGAAAAGGACGGCCGAACCGTGGCCGAAGCCGTGTTCGGGCCGGCTCAAGCGGTCATGTTCCACTGGCGACCCCGCGCCCGCCGTACGCAATTGGAACCGGTCGTTTTTTTTTCGGAAGTCGATGTGCTGGCCGTCTTGCGACCCGGCGTCGCGGACGTGCATCATCGCATCCATTGCCGCATCGCCCAGGGCGAAATACGGGACATGAAGGCGCGTATCCCGCCCGGCATGACCGTCACAGCCGTGGACGCGCCGCGCGTCGCCACATGGAGCTTCGACCCCGACACGCGTCTGCTCGAAGCCATCCTCGACCGACCGGTCAGCGGCGAGCTGGATCTGCGGGTCCGAACCCAGATCGCCTGCGACGGCCTGCCCTACAACGCATCGGCGGGCGTACTGGAAACGCTGGGCGCGGCGCGGCAACGCGGGACGCTGGCCGTGGCCGCGCCGGACAGCGTTCAGGTGCACGTCGAATCCTTTGACGGTCTCACGCCCATGAATATCGAGGATGTCTCCAGCCTGACCCTCGCACTGGCCTTGGGCAAGCCGACACCCGGCGCCGAAACGCCGGTTCTGCGCCGCGCCTTTCGCTACCACCGCGCCGCCGAGGCTGTCGCGCGCGTTCACGCCGAACGGGTCATGCCGGAAATCCGCGTGGAGGAATCCGGCGCGCTGACCCTGGCCGAAGAACGCATCGCGCTGGCCACGCGCCTGCGCCTGTCCATAGCCAAGGCGGGCGTTTTCTCCACCGATCTCCTGATCCCCGCCGAGTTCGAGGTGGAAACGCTCACCGGCCGCGATGTCAGCCACTGGGACGACCGCGGCGTGGCGACGCATCCGGCCGAGGACGAAAGCGGCGAAGCCGAGGACGCGGAACACGTCCCGGCCTGGAACCGAGTCGCCGTGCATTTCCATCGTCCGATTCTGGGGGATACGGATGTGAACCTGGTCATAGCGCGTACCGAACGCGGCATTGAAACCGCGTTTCAGGCGCCGCGCGTCGTCGTGGACGGCGCCCGCAGCCATCGCGGCCGATTGACCATCGCCGGCGAACGCGGCGTCCGGCTCATGGTCGCGCATCAGACCGGCGTAGACATGAAAAAAGCCAGCGATATCGGCATTCGTCAAGCCGGCGTGCTGGTCTTCGATATCCATCGCCCCGACTGGCGCATCGAGCTGTCGGCGCAAACGCTCGAACCGGTCGTCAAGCCCGGCATCCTCCATCATGTCGACCTCGCCGAGGGCATGATGCAGTATCAGGTCTACCTGCGCTACGCCATCGAAAACGCCGGCGTCAAAACCTTCCTGCTGCAATCCCCCGCCCCTGACGCCAGCCTTTCCGTGACGGGCGCCGGCATCGCGCGCGTACATCCCGTCGACCCCGAACGCGGTCTCTGGCAGGTGGACCTGCACAATCGCGTGGAAACCCGCTACGCCATGCGGGTCGCCTTTCAAATCCCTTACGACCGCGCCGCGCGCCGCGTAACGATCAGGCCGTTGCGAACACTGGAAACGGAAGCCCCGCGCGGATTCGTGGCTGTCACCGGCAGCGGCCGCATTCAGGTCGCTGCGCTTGAGGAATCACCCGCATTGCGGCCCATAGACCCCCGCACCATTCCCGCCGACTTCGGAGCCGGCGACCTGTCCGCCGCCGTGAAATGCTATGAAACGCCGGACCCGGACTACGCCCTGGCCCTGTCCGTGGTCCGGCACGACTCCGCCGACGTGCTTCCGGCCGGCATCGATCGCGTTCGGATCGTCTCGGCGCTGTCGGCCGACGGCACCATGCTCTCGCGCGTACGGATGGCGATGACCCCGGGCCCGTTGCGCCTGCTGAAAACCGCATTGCCCGACGGAAGCGATCCCCTATGGCTGGCCCTGGTCAACGGCAAGGAAGTCTCCGTATCGCGGGACGGCGCCCTGTTCTGCATCCCGCTCGACACCGACGAGGACGCCCGTTCCCTTCAGGTGGACTTCATCTACGCGTCCGCGTCCCGCTCGCCCGGCTGGCGCGCGCGCCGCCATTTCGAGGCGCCCCTTTTCGAAGGATTGCCGCTGCGCGACATCGAATGGATCGTGTTCGCACCCGCCCACCGCACCTACTACGGGTTTGGCGGCAACATGGATGTCCTGGATCCCGGCGTCGGCACGGCACGCGCGTTCGACGTGAAAAGCTATCTCGCGCACAACCGGGTTCAGCGCGAAGCCACGCTTCAGGAGGCCGGCCGTCTGCTGGATCAGGGCGCTCAACTGATGCAATCCGGCCGACAGCGGGAAGCGCGCGAAGCGCTGCGCTCGGCCTTGACCTATTCCCAGGGCGAACCCGACCTGAACGAGGACGCCCGCGTCCAGTATCGCCATCTCCAGATGCAGCAAGCCAAAATGGGCCTGTTCGAGCGGCGCGGTTCCCTGCGTGCCGCCCGGAACATCGTCGAGGAACAAACCCTCGCGCCGACGCCCGGCTTCAAGGACGGCGAATACTCGCCCGAATACATCGCCCGTGTGGAACAGACCCTCTCCGCCCGCGACCGATCCGCGCTGGATATCGTCGCCAACCGCATCGTCGCCCGGCAGGATGCCGCCCAGGAAACCGTCAGCGCCATTCGTTTGGCCATGCCGGAACATGGCCGCCGCCTCGTATTTCAGCGCGGGCTCCACATCGACCCCGACGTTCCCCTGACCCTCAGCTTTAAAGTCGGCCGCGGCCGATTCGCCCGCGCACTCGCCGAAATCTGGCCTGCTTTCATCCTGTTCGCCGGCTTGGCCGTCGTCATGGGGAAGAAGCGTTAACCACCCGCCCGCCCGCGCTGGAGGCTTGGAGACACAGATTCGAGCAAGGAGAGCCTGTCCGAAAAGGTTCTTTTCGGGCAGGAGTGATCACCCCGTCCGAAACCCTTTTCGGATGGGGTCTTAGTAGAGCGCCTTCGGCGCTCCGAACGCTTGCTCGCTTTCTTTGTGTACATTCGCGGCTATTCGTGGTTAACACTTGGATTGCGCGTGTTAGCGCCTTAATCACGCCGTCCTGCCGAAATAAACAAGACATTGGAGGCGTGATTGTTTGTGAGCGTGTGGGTGCGTGAGTGTGTGGGTGAAAACTCGCATACTCGCAAACCCACATACCCACACACCCACACACTTGGGTTGCGGGCGACAGCCCGCCTTGTTTCCGACCGGAGGTTAAATGAAAAATCTTTTTCATCCCATGCGCAGTCGCATCGGCCTTGTCGCCTTCGTCGCGCTGTGGACGGCGGCGGGCACGGCACGGGCGCTGGGGCCGCACGAAATTCTGCTGCTGGTCAATGCCCGTTCGGATGCGTCCGAAGAAATCGCAAAGGCGTACGCCCGTCTGCGCCGTGTCCCGGCCGCTAACATTGTCCGAGTGAATATCCCGCTGCAGGACGGACGCGCACCCGTCGAAATCTCGCCCAGCCAGTTTACCGAATGGATATGGGAGCCCGCGCGCCAGGCCGCCATGCGCAACGGCGTGGACGGGCATGTTCTGGCCTGGGTCTATTCGGCGGATTTTCCCGTCCGCGTCGCCACGGATCCGCCCATGTCTCTGACCGGCATTACATTTGCCCGCAACCGAATCCCCGTTTCGGACGTCATCAAGAGGGGCGCGTTTCCCAATCCGCTTTTCGCCGGGCCTAACCGCGACGGAACGGACGCGCGCCTGTCCCAGACATTCGATGTATCCAAGGCCTGGCTGGGCGATGCCATGCCGCTGCCCGCCATGATGCTGGGGGTCTCGGGTCCGCGCGGCAACACGGTTCAGGAAATTCTGGCAAGCTTGCGGCGCGGGCAGGCATCGGACGGCACACGCCCCGACCGCGCCGTTTATTTCGTGGTCGGCGACGATATCCGGGCACGTGAACGCGCCTGGCAGTTTCCCGGGGCCGTCAAGGAATTGCGGAAACGGGGCGTGCACGCGGAGATTGTGAACGCTTTCCCGAGCGACCGGCCCGACATCGTCGGCCTAATGACCGGCGCCGCGCGCGTGACGCCCGTCAGCGCAGGCCGCTTTCGGCCCGGCGCCATGGCCGACCATCTCACCAGTTTCGCAGCCGCGTTCGATACGACGGGACAGACCCCGTTGAGCGACTGGATTCGGGCGGGCGCCACCGTATCCGCCGGTACCGTGACCGAACCCTACGCTCTGTGGATGAAATTCCCGCATGCCCGCTTTTTCGTTCATTACGCCGCCGGATGCACCGCGCTGGAAAGCTTCTATCAGGCCATCCGCTCGCCTCTCCAGATTCTGCCGGTTGGCGATCCGCTGGCGCAACCCTGGGCGCCGCGCGCCACGTTGACCTTGGACAGCGTAGAACGCGGCGCCGAAAAGAACAGCATGATCGCCACCGTCACACTTCATGCCGGACCCGTCGACCACTATCCAACCGTGTTTTTCCTGCTCGACGGCCGCCCGCTGCCGGAAACGTCGGAAATCAAGCGGGATCCGCCCGCCGTCCGTAAAGCCTCTGAACAGCAACGCGCCTTTCTTCTGCGGACCGGACGCCTGCCAAACAAACGTTACGCGCTGCGCGCCGTGGCCATCGGCGCAGGTTCGGTGCGAAACCGGATATTCGACGAACAAACCGTCAAACCCTAAACAACCACGCGTGTAATGTTCCATTCGCTATGGGATGGTATTGAATTCGTTTACTCAAGATTGTCGAACTAGACGGGAAACGCTTGACCTTGTCGTTACGCTCCTGTAGTCTTTGGTCTTTGTTTCGCCTTAGGCAGAATCGTCTAGAAAGGACTTCGTTTCATGAGCAACATTCCCAAACCGCCGCAACGCCCGCCGGACCTGAACAAGCCCGACCTCCCTCCTGTGCCTCCGCCTGGACGGGGCGCGCTGGCCGCCATCATCGTTTTTTCCATGATCGCTCTGATGATCATCATCGCCGTCAGGCAAAACCGTGCCGCAGAGATTATACGATACAGTCCCGACTTCCTTCAAATGGTACGGAACGAGCAGGTCGAGGAAGTCAGCATTGTACAGGAAAGCGGCGGCAACACCTATCTGCATGGCGTTCAGAAGGATGAGGAGGGAACACGGGGCAAACGCTTCAAGGTTTACATCATGCCCGAAGACCGCGAGATAAAGGGCGTGCTGGATGAATACAAGGTTCCCTATCAAATCGCCCCGCAAAGCGCCATTTTGATACCCCTGATGACAAGCATTCTGCCGATCGTACTGATCTTCGGACTCCTCTATTTTCTGTTCATGCGCCAGATGCGCAACGCCGGGCACGGCGCCATGAGCTTCGGGAAAAGCCGCGCCAAACTGCTGGCCCGAGACAAGAAAAAAGTCACGTTCGCCAACGTGGCCGGCATTGACGAAGCCAAAGAGGAGGTGCTGGAAATCATCGACTTCCTCAAGGATCCCAAAAGGTTTCAGAGGCTGGGCGGGCGTATTCCCAAAGGGGTGCTGCTCATGGGGCCTCCGGGCACCGGCAAAACCCTGCTGGCCAAGGCGATCGCAGGCGAAGCGGATGTGCCCTTTTTCAGCATCAGCGGCTCGGATTTCGTGGAAATGTTTGTGGGCGTCGGCGCCTCGCGCGTACGCGACATGTTCGAACAGGGCAAAAAGAATGCGCCGTGCATTATTTTCATCGACGAAATCGACGCCGTCGGTCGCAGCCGTTTTTCCGGCATCGGCGGCGGACACGACGAGCGCGAGCAAACGCTCAACGCCCTGTTGGTGGAAATGGACGGGTTCGACACTCAGGAAGGCGTCATTATTGTCGCCGCGACGAACAGGCCGGACGTTTTGGATCAGGCCCTGCTTAGACCGGGTCGGTTCGACCGCCAGATCGTTATCGACCTGCCCATGCTGGAAGGCCGTGAAAACATTCTCAACATTCACTCGAAACGCATCAAGTTGAACGACAAAAAGGATTTACGCAGAGTGGCCCGCGGCACACCCGGCTTTTCAGGGGCCGATCTGGAAAACCTGTTGAACGAAGCCGCCTTGCTGGCCGCGCGCAACAACAAGGATTCTGTCAGTCTGCCCGAACTGGAGGAAGCGCGCGACAAGGTCATGTGGGGCCGCGAACGCCGCAGCCGCGCCATGGACGACAAGGAAAAGAAAAACACGGCTTACCACGAGGCGGGCCATGCGCTGGTTCAGCAAATTGCCGAGCAAAGCGAACCTCTGCACAAGGTCACCATCATCCCGCGCGGTCTGTATTTGGGCGCCACCATGTCTTTGCCGGACAAGGACCGCTATTCGGAAAGCAAAAGCAAGCTTCTGGACGATCTGCTAGTGCTCATGGGCGGACGCACGGCAGAAGAAATCGTTTTCGGCGATGTTTCCAACGGGGCGCGCAACGACTTGAAAACCGCTACGCGCATCGCCCGCTCCATGATCTGCGACTGGGGCATGAGCGAAAAACTGGGGCCGCAAACGTTCGGAGACAGCCAGGACCCCCTGTTCCTCGGACGAGAAATTTCCCGCAATGTCAATTACAGCGAGGAAACCGCCAAAGCTATCGACAAGGAAATCAGCCAAATGCTTGATGCGGCGCACAAGCACGCCAACGCCATCCTCGTGAAAAACCGCGACAAGCTTGACATGATCGCCAACCTGCTGCTGGAACGGGAAACGCTGGACGGCCGCGATATCGAGGAAATTGTCGGCCACGGACGCATCCTGGACATCGAGGAACGCGACGTTATCGACCGCAAAAAGGAAAAAGAACAGTCGGAAGCCGACGCCGAGGCGGGAAAGCCTGAAAACAAGGAAAACGAACGTCAAGAAGACCTTTTGCTTGAAAATATCGAAGACATTGCATGAGTTCGAACGGTAAAGATTCTCCGGATCGCGCCCCACACTCCCCCGCAACCCGACCGATGGTCCGTCCACCGCTTTGTTGGCGACACCGCAGGGGGGAGCTGCGGCTCGACGTGCGGCCCCTGATCATGGGGATTTTGAACGTGACACCCGATTCCTTTTCGGACGGCGGTCGCTATGCCGCGCCGGATATGGCCGTGGCACGTGGACTTGAGATCGAGACGGACGGCGCCGACATCCTCGATATCGGCGGCGAATCCACCCGGCCCGGCGCCCGGGAAACGGACGTGACGGAGGACATTAAACGCGTGATTCCCGTGATCCGCGCACTTCGGGAAAGAACCGATATGCCCATTTCCGTGGACACCACGAAATCCGAGGTGGCCCGGCAAGCGCTGGATGTCGGCGCGGACATCGTCAACGACATATCGGCATGCACGCGCGATTCCGCCATGTCCCGCGTCGTGGCCGATAGCAAAGCCGGTGTTCTGCTCATGCATATGCGCGGCACGCCGCGCGACATGCAGAACGCCCCGGTCTACACCGATGTCGCGCAAGAGGTCTGCGCCATGCTGCGCGCGCACGCCGACGCGTTGCGGACGCTTGGCGTGGAGCGCGAACGCGTGGCCTTGGACCCCGGTATCGGTTTCGGCAAAACATTGGATCACAACATGCACCTTCTGGTCCGCTTGAATGTTCTGACGGCTACGGGATATCCGGTCGCCGTGGGCCTCTCGCGCAAAAGCTTTATTGGAACGCTAACAGGTCGCGATGTTAACGACCGGCTGGCCGGCAGCCTGGCCGCCCTCGT
>SLMC01000354.1 GCA_007133745.1 Kiritimatiellia bacterium | reverse complement strand
TAAAAGTCGGCAATGATACGCCAAATGTCTTCCGGTGTTTCGGCGAAGCTGAACAGATCCAGATCCTCGGGGCAGATCACGCCTTCATCGGCCAAAGCGGAAAAATCGACAATGCGGTCCCAAAAGGCGCGGGCGAAAACGACGACCGGGATACGCGGCATTTTTTTCGTTTGCACCAGCGTCAACGCCTCGAAGAGTTCGTCCAGCGTTCCGAATCCGCCCGGGAACGCGACCAGCGCCTTGGCTCGCATAAGAAAGTGCATCTTGCGTATGGCGAAGTAGCGGAAATTGAAGCAGAGTTCCGGCGTGATGTAGGGATTGGGCGTCTGTTCGAAAGGCAGCTCGATGTTCAGTCCAATGCTTTTGGCGCCGACATCGCGCGCGCCGCGGTTGCCGGCCTCCATGATACCGGGCCCGCCGCCGGTCACGACGACGAACTGACGATGCGCGTCCGCCTGGCATTCGGACGACACGATACGGGCGAAGTCGCGGGCGGCGGCATAGTAACAGGCATGCTCCATCCGCTTTTCCGCCCGCTTCAGCGCGGCGTCGGCCGCCGCGTCGCCGGGCTTGGCCTCGGCGTCGAGCCGAGCGGCCTCGAATTCGCGCTGTGCAACCTCGGGCTCGGGCGTCCGCGCGCTGCCGAACACGACAATCGTGGATTCGATCCCCTGCTCGAACTGCAGCAGTTCGGGCTTCAGCAGCTCCAGTTGCAGCCGAACAGGACGCAGCTCGTCCCGGTTCAGCAATGCGATGTCCTCGTAGGCCTTGACATAGGCCGGAGCCAAGGTCAGATCGTTCGTCTCCTTCATTTCCATTGGATGCCTCCTTAGCGCCTTAATCTTTACAACACCATAATGCGTTTGCCAAACCGAAACAGACTGATTTGACGGGTGGATTGCGAAATCGCAATGGCCAAGGCGCGGGTTGAGGCGCTGATGCCCGCCGCTGCAACATGCCGGGCGCCCAGCCCGGCCGGAAAATCCGGGATCGACAGATCGCTTCTCAGATACGCGCCCGCCGACAAGATGACGCCATCGCCCCGCACGATGATGGCCCCGTCAATATGGGAAAATTCCTTGATGGTTTCGGTCAGGCCCGGATCCATGATGTTTCGCTCGCTCTCCTCGTATCCCTTGAACGGATTCATGACCATTTGCTGGGAATGGGACAGAACGGCCCGGTCGTCGCCCACCACGAACAAGGCTCCTACAGACTTGCCTTCGCGTCCCTCCCGAGCCAATTCCGTGGCGACCTGAAGCACGCGTATGAGCACCGACTGATCCAGATCGCTGACATCGTTGCTGCCGGACGCGGAAAAAAAGAAACGGAACATCCGGTCGGTGTCGGACAGAACCACGGCATCCAATTGCGTTGGCGAGCCGAACCCCAGCACGTTCACCACTCGGTCGCCCTGGCGAATGCAGCCGCGCGCCAGCGCCAGCAGCAGCGCCAGATCCATCAGACTTTGCGGACTGACACCCGGAAACGGAAATTCGAGCAGACGCACGGCAGCATCGGGCAGCGGTTCGTCGGAGGGCGAAGCCTGTCGCGAAAAGACGCGGACCAGCGGCCGGTCGAACCCAGCCATGACGGCGGGGTCCTGTTCGATCGGCATGTCCGTATACACCATAACAGCGCCCGCATCGATTTCGCGGGCCAGCGCCAAACTTTGCCGCACCATCGCGCGCGAGGTTTCGGTCAGTTTTTCAGGTTGATCGCAATCCCGAATCTGTCCGGCAAGAACCCGGTATATTTCGAGACCGGACCCGCATTGCCGCAACCGATCGAGCACGGCCGGGTCCTGAAACGTGTCGGCCACGGCGGCCAAAGCCTGGAGATGGCCTGAATCGCCGCCGACAATCATGACAATCGCGTGGACGGATCCTTCTTCGGACGGATCGTATTGAATACCCTGCGCGCTGACCAGCACGGCGGCCAGCGTGTTATCGAGCCCGGGCAGGCGGGCGTGAGGCATGGCCAGGCCGGGCGCGATACGCGTACTCATAGCCTTTTCCCGATCGAGCACGGACGCCAAAACGGTCCGGCTATCGATACCGGGCAGATCGCGAGCCGCCAAGTCGGCGAGCGCATCGAGCGCGGCGCGCTTATCGGTTGTATCCAGGAAAACACACCGTTCCGGCGTAATATAGTCGCGTAGCGTCATCGATCCGAGCCCTGAACACTAATCACGTCCAACGCATCATCCCCTTTCTCGCGAGGGATGGTTCCCCGAATCAGTCCTTCGACAAAAACATGGATCAGCGGATGTGTCGACCGGATAGGCTCGATAAAGGCCATCAGGCCGCCATGAACAATGTCGGGCGCCGCGAACACCAGCACCACCTTGAGGCCCGGCCCGAGTTCGTCCAGTTTCGCTCGCAGCGCCTCGCCCGACGCCACGGGGAAATCCTCCGCGACAATGTCGGGTTCGGTCCGCTTCTCCTGCCACGATTGCGTCAGACGCGTCAGCACGCCCGTCACCCCGTCGGCCCCGCGCGTCAAGCGCAGTTCCCAAGGCTGGGCGAAGCGACGCGCCCGATCCTTGAACGCCGGATCGGGCGTAAAGGCTCGGTAATACAACTGATCGGGGGGCGGCGGCTCCAAGCGTATGCCCTTTTCCGTATCCAGCGCGGCCAGTATGACGCATATCCGACGCACGGATTCGAGCGGCAACGCATCGTCGAACCGAACCGTCACAAAAGGATCGTGGCCATCCTCGACCAGCGTCGCAAAGCGTTCCAGCACGTTGCTGACGGACGCATTCCTGTCCAGCGTTTCGCCTTGCGCATTCTTGAGCGTCAACGCCATATCGCCCAATTCCGCGCCCTGCCTGCCCGGCGCGAGCGCCACCGACAGGTCAAGATCGACCACGCGCTTCTTCCCGTCCTTGTATTCGGGCTCGATCACGATCTCCAACAGCGCCAAAGGCGGAAAAACCGTGTCGGGATTGACTCCGATCTGGCCGTAGATTTCCTTTTGCGGCGCCTGGCGCGGCACATCGAAAACGGCGGACGGCTCGTTGTAGTTGGCGGCTATGGCGTTGGGCCCGAACACATCGGCGGCATACACGGTTTCATCCGGATCGGTCGGCGACGGCACAAAGGCCGATCCGATAAACACGAGTCCGGCGCCGTCCAGTGGCTTGCCCGTCTTGCGGTCCACGAAAAGCCGTTCCATGCGGACAGGTCCGACCGTCTCCTTGTCCGTCAGTCGCGCCGTGAAGGTGAGCAGCGCCCGTTCGCCCTTGGGCCAGAACTGGAGCCGGTCCGGATCGACCCGGCGGCCCGGCTCCATGCCTATGAAACGCAGTGCGCGATGCACATCGCTGGGCTTGACAAAAGCCACGCTGAGCGCCTCGTAGTCATGGCCGCTGTTTTCGGCAATAATGAAGAACTCGGGCGGCTCGCCTTTCGCGGTCAGCCCAGTCGCCTGCGCGTACACAACAATCCGCCGAGCCTTGCGGTCGGCAACCAGGCCGGGCAAAACAAGCCTGTCGGGAGCGTCCTTATGCTTTTTCAGCGCGTCCCTGTAACGCCGATCCACAACAGCCTTGTTGAGATGGTGCAGCACATCGTCCAGAACGCTGTGATTCAAGGCCTCCTGCTTGACACGCTCGCTGAAAACCCTTTCCAAAGCCGCGCCGCCGGCCGCATCCAGTAGATGGACGATACGCGCCCGGGCATAGCCCCGCTCGGCCAGCGAGCTTTCGGCGATGAAATCGAGCAAAACGGTCCGCTGCGCGGCGGCGCCGACAAGCGCATCGTCAGCCCTCGTCCCGACGCCTGTTGCAACGACCATCAAAACGGCCAGCAAACCCATCCGCCATGGTTGCATATCAACCTCCATTCGTCCGATTAACCATTGACTCCGCGCAAGACTATGCGCCGAGCTCCTCGCCCCCCCCGGAAGCGCATCCATTGGCAGCCTCCCTTTTCCGACTACATCGCTCATCCCGAATGGCCGCGCACATCGGCCTTGTCGCCCCAGCGGCGGCGCTCGATGGCTTTCAGACGCCGCAGACACCATAGCAGCGCGCCGGCCATGCAGGCCCCGGACACGAGCGCCACAATCAGCATCACCGCCAATTTCAATCCCATCGTCATAAGCAACACCGTAACGCAAGGCCTAGTCCGGGTCAACTCTTAACCCATCTTTACCTATTCGGAGCTGAAATCGACTTTTTTCAGGGGTTGAATTGAGTTTCACCCTTTGTTTACTTGGTTACGCTTAAACACCCCGCTTGATCGTAAGTTCCCGTCGATCAGCGACTAAGC
>SLMC01000374.1 GCA_007133745.1 Kiritimatiellia bacterium | reverse complement strand
GGTTGACCTTAAAATTCCTTCTGTGGTCCCGAGTCCATGCGGAACCGGAGGATCATGGTTTTCCTGAGCGCCGTCGGCGTAAACACGATCCTCTGGAGCACGCCTGGAGTCCGGCCCTCCCGCGAGGCCTTCGTCATGGGCCGTATCGTGAACCGACCGGGCGTGTCGTCCGCGCTAAGCCATAGCCCGTCGCGTGCCGGGCCGATCCGGACGGCCCGCCCCCGAGCCGTGACGCGGGCCGGCTCATAGGTCACGAATCCCTCCTCGATGGCCTTGGGGGGTCGGGCGAAGACGTAGGTGTCCGTCAGGCACAGCGTGTTCGCGCGCGGGTCCAGATCGAACTGGCGCGTCAGTTTCCCGACCGTTCCACGCGGATAGGCGCGCGCCATCTGGATCACCGCCGTTTTCACCCCTGATCCGTTGAGGTTCCGGACCTTGAGGGTTCCGTAATAGCGCGAGCCGTCCGATTGCTGCCTGCCGTTGATGATCGGCACGGAATGGCCGAGAGAGTTGCAGAAAAGGATTTCATAGCGCTCAGGGGAGAACGTTTTTCTTGTGTAGACGGGCCCGCCCGGATCGGTCAGCAGCAGGCGGCCGTTCCGGTACACGATGAACGTTCCGATATCGTTATGATTATGGGGCACGCCGTTGTTGCCGGCGAGGGCCATGAAGGTGATTTGTCCTTTGCCCGGTTTTCCTCGCAGCTTGACCTGGCCGAGCGACGGCAGGACGCTGTCCCGCTGATCCGGCGCACCCGTGGCCTTCTGCCCCTGATAGAGGCACAAGTCGTGCATGTCGGCGAGGTTCAACGCCCCATCCTCGCGGGCGGAACAGAGCTCGAAGAGTTCGGGAATGTCGTGAAATTTGTTAACCAGAAGGGCCAGCGTCGCGGGGAGACGGCCGTGCCCGGAATCGGCGAACGTGGCTCGGAACGGGCCCTCGATGGCCGAGGCCAGCGGATAGCGGCATATTTTCGGGATTTTCTCGTCGGTCATGATGTTCAACTCATGGCCGGTCCTCAGATAAAGCGCGTACGCCGCGTAGAGATAGTGTCCGAATCCGTATCCCCAGTAGCCCGGTCCCTCGCGACAGCCTCCGTCATCGGCGAAGGCATCGAGGCCATACGTCATGTTCTGGATCAAACCGTGAATCATGTGGGCCAGCGTCCAGGCGTCCTCGACCAGGTAGAGCGCGGTGCGGATGATGGACCCGTTGCACACATGGTTCCAGTTGTTCTCTTTGGTCTTCCAGAAGTCCAGATTCGTCCAATCCCAGTACCTGCGAAAGATCCGTCTCTCGATCTCGTCGCGAACCCTTCGTTTCACCTCGTCTTCCAGGCGGTCTCCGACGGTAAAGAGGATTTCGGCGAGCGTGGCGCCGCGCTCGGCGCAAACAAGGTCGATCGGCGCCCGTTCCCGCTCGTGCGCCGGCAGCCGCCAGTCGGTTTCCTCGCACACGGCCCACAGCAAATCCTGAAGGTAATCCACGCTTGCCGCAGGATGATTCAGCCACAAGGCGAGGGCCGCCTGGCTCAGGGCATTCCGCCGGAAGAAGATTTTTCCCTGACCGATATCCCGATCGCCCGTTCGCCGGTACTGGCGCCAGTCGGAGCGTCGGATCACGGGAATGTCGCCAGCCGTATTCAGTCCGTCTAACCGGTCCCACAGTCCGCTTTGCCTTGCCCTTCGGCGTGCCTGCCGGATGATCGCGGTATCTTTGAGATAAGGCGCAGGAGAGCGACGTTTATGTCGCTCCAACATTTCCGCCAGATCGGCTATCGTCACGTTTCTCAAAAGCATGTCCATAGGCGCCTAAGGCGGGCTGACGCCCGCAACCCAAATTTCTTTCACCACAGAGTCACGGAGGCACGGGAAAAAGAGGTTTTCAAGCAACGTCTTCTTTGCGTCGCTGAGTCCTCCGCGGTAAATATTTTCTTGTTTTTCGGCAGAACGGCGTGGTTAAGACAGTAATCTACTGCCGTTGTGATAGAAAACAAGATTTTCCTTGTTTTTTTTCAGCGGCAGATTAAGGCGCTAACGGATGATCCGCGCACAGTCCAGTGGAATCCGGTACGATTTCCCGGACGCGGCGTCGAGGTTCAGTTGAACAGGCGGGCGAACCATGCGAGCGCGAGCGGAAGCGTCACGACCGACAGCGCGAAGCTGGCCAGCAGCAGTTGACCGGCCAGCCGCCGATGTCCGTTCATGCGCGCGACCACCGCGGGAACGGCGGAGACGGGCGGCACGGCGCACTGCAAGACAATCATGAAGGCTACCGCCCGATCCGGGCGCCAGACAGCCAGAACGCCCAGCGCCAACAGCGGCCATACCACGTTCTTGATCGTCACGAACAACGCAAGTTCGCGCCATAAGAATTCGCGCGACTCCCGAAAATCGCGGACCAGTTGACTGCCGATCGTCATCATGATCAGCGGAATGGCGACCTGTCCGATCTGATCCATGCCGGACACCCAGAAACCGGGGATCCAGCGGTGGGTTCCCGTGACACGCAGCGCAATGGCCAGAGCCGTGGCCCATAAGGACGGATGGAACCGGTTCAGCAAGCGGGTGGGCGTCTGTCGCCGCCGATAAAACCAACTGAAGGTGTTGAAGAAGACGGCCGAAAAAAGCATGGTAAAAAGGATCAAGTCCACCATAAGCGGCGAATCGGCCCCGTCCATCTGCCGAATCATGGCGATCGGCAGAAACAAGGCGTTCGGATAGAACAAGGCCAGCGCGAATTCGCGGCGATACGCGGGCCGGACCGCGCGCGCCATCAGCAGCGCCGGCGCCAGCGTGACGGCGGTGAACGCGATCCATAGCAAGGGCCAGCGCCACCAGCCTGGCTGCGCCGCCGGATCGAACTGGCGCATCAGGCCGGCAAACAGCAGGCAGGGGAAAGCCACGTCCAGGGCCAGTCGCGCCAGCGCGCGTTCCAAGGCTTCGTTCAAAATGCGGCGATACGCCAGCGCACCGCCGACCGCCATCATCATAAACACAACAGCAACGGCTTCGAATGCCGTCCAGGCAAGATTCATCTTTCGAATATCCTTACGTTGCTTGACTTCGATTCCGACAAGGCCAACGATTCCCGTCGGGCGCCCTGTTCAGGGTTCACTTGAGCTTCTGCCGCCTTGCGCCACGCCCGTGGAGATAAACCCGTCGCCGAGCGGAAATTGCGGTAGAACGTGGATAGGGTCGGATACCCGACGTCCAAGGCGATATCGAGAATCGTGAGAGTTGTGCTTGCCAGCAGAGCCGCCGCCATTTTCAGTCGCACATGGTTCACGTAATCCAGCGGCGCCTTGCCGGTCGCCTTGCGGAATACGCGGCGGAAATGGGTCGGGCTCAAGCCGCAGCGCCGTGCCAGGTCGGTCAGGTCGATCGGATCCATATAATGCGTGGCTACCGCTTGCAGGGCTGGAGCGATTCGGCCCATCTCGTCGCGCCGGGTCGCCGACTCCGTTTCCGTGTTGCGGTTCGGCAAGCGGCTCAGGCGCGTCATCAAGGCCAAGACCAACCCGCGCACGGCCGAACGCCAGCCTGCGTTACGCTCGCGCAACTCCGTCGCCAGTTCCCGTGCCAGCGTCGCAATGTCAGCATGAGCGGAGCCGGACAGAATGTTGCGAAATGTGCGACCGCACAGCGAACTCGGATCCAGTAGCTGCGGATCGTCCACGCTCGCGCCCAGCAGACGCAAGGGGTCCAGCATAATCCAGCTCCATTCGCTGACCGAACCGCGCGCGCTTTGCGCCAGGTGCAGCTCCCGTCCGTTAATCACCGACACGTCTCCGCTCCGAAACGGCATAACCTTGTCCTCGACCACGAAGATTCCCGCGCCCGACAGACAGGTCCCGAGTTCCAGGCAATCATGCACGTGCAGCCGCGTAATCGGTGCATCGCCCTGAACCGAAACACCGCCGCCCCGCACAGGGAACTCGTCAGGCAACCGCATAGGCGCAAAATCCAGATCGCATAAGCCGGATGGTCGAATTCGCGCGTTTTTTGATTGTAAACGCGTAGATTGTTTCATCGGGAAAAGATATAGCTTGATCCGTGACAAATGAAAAGAACAGAATCCACAGCAGAGGAGGAACACATATGAAGCCCTATCCCGTCATGCCAAACGGTCGCGAACAAAAATCCTTAATTTCGGTTCGTTGAATCTGGACTTCGTGTACCGGGTTCCGCGTATCGTTCGGCCCGGCGAAACGCTGGTCAGCCTCTCCTTTCAGACGTACGCCGGCGGCAAGGGCGCCAATCAGTCCGTCGCATTGGCC
>SLMC01000177.1 GCA_007133745.1 Kiritimatiellia bacterium | reverse complement strand
GGGCGCATCTGCGATTTGTTGCGCCGACCCGCCCGCCGACCTTGCATGTCCGCCGTAGCCTGCAAGGCGAAGGCTGGATGTCGGTGGCGGAAAACGTTGAGAAAGAGAAATGCCGCCACAACACAAACTTTCTTCACCAACCGGCATAAAGCCGGTGGGATCGTGAATAACGGCAACGAAACGCAGATGCGCCCCCCGTTTTCCGGGGGGCGTTGCCCCCGGCTCTGTTGCGTAACCCCTTCAGGGGTTGGCGTTCCATTGATGCCGAGCTTTTCGAACATGGGGTTAATAGGCGCCTTCAAGGATAACCGGGCTTCGCTCGGCGACCTTACAGCAAAGAATGTCCTCTTCTCTTGATCCAGGAAAAAGTTTTCGTTTTTTCTGTTTTATTGCTTGACTCCCTTTTCAACATTCAGGTTATAGGTTCTCTTGCGTTCTCTTTCCCGGTTCGCGTTGCGTTGTTCCAAACGCTCGCGATATCCCTGCAGCAGGGCGCTGTCGGCCATGCCCGAGGCGGCGGCGGCCCGGGCTACGGCGTTGGGGACTTCGACAAAAAGCCGGTGATCGAAGGGTTTGGGAATGATGTAGCGAGGGCCGAACGAGAGTTCGCCTTCTTCGGGGAAGAGCGCGCGCACGGAATCCGGGACGGGTTCGCGGGCTACGGCCGCCAGCGCGTCGGCGGCCGCCTGCTTCATGTTCATGTCGATGCGTTGAGCCCGCATGTCCAGCGCGCCGCGAAACAGAAAAGGGAAGCCCAGCACGTTGTTGATCTGGTTGGGATAGTCGGATCGACCCGTAGCCATGACGTAAGGACGCGATCCCATGATCTCCCGTACGGTTTCCGGGCGGATTTCCGGGTCGGGATTGGCCATGGCGAAAATGGCGGGGTAGTCGGCCATGGCGCGCACTTCGTCGGCGCGGAGCGCATCCTTGACCGATACGCCGATGAACACGTGCCGCCCTCGCAAAGCTTCGCCAAGCGTGGTCAGAGACGTGTCCACGGCATGCTCTCTCTTTTTGGAGTTCAGGTCGGAACGGGATGTGCGGACTACGCCGCGGGAATCGCAGAGCAGAACCGATCGGACGCCGGCGGCCTTCAGCATTTCGGCAATGCGAATGCCGGCGGCGCCGGCGCCATTGATCGCAACATCGAGTTCGGCCAGATCGCGCTGGCAGAGGATGGCGTAATTCTTGACCCCGGCCAGCGTAATGACGGCCGTACCCCATTGATCGTCGTGAAAAACGGGGATGTCGAGCATGGCGTCAAGCCGGTCCTCGATTTCGAAACAGGCCGGGGCGGCGATGTCTTCCAGATTGATGCCGCCGTACATGGGCGCGATGGCGGCGACCGCATCGATGACCCGTTGCGGATCGGTAGGGCCGGTATCGCGGCCGCCTTGCCGGCATCGGGCGAGCGGGACGGGCCACCCGTCGACATCGCCAAACGCCTTGAACAGTACCGCCTTGCCTTCCATGACGGGAATGGCGGCTGCCGCACCCATGTCGCCCAGTCCCAGCACGGCTGTGCCGTCGGTCGCGACGGCGACCAGGTTGCTTTTGGCCGTGTAGGCGTGCAGCGTTTCGGGTCGGTCGTGAATTTCCTGAACGGGAACGGCTACGCCCGGCGTGTAGGCCAGGCACAAGTCGCGCACGGAGGCCAGCGGCTTGGTTGCCCGCATGCCCACCTTGCCGTTCCGATGATAGTCTAAAATGTCCTTGCGATACAATGGCATAGCGCCTCCCGGTCTGAATTTCAATGCAATCCGTACTCTCTGCTGTTTCCCGAAAATAGCAAGGCTAAACTGATTGGAATATGTTGACGCCGGTCTGCGACTGTGCGTATGTTTCGCGTCCTGTCCCGTAATCGGCAGGACGCCGAGAGCGGGCAAACGGATATCGGCGGGGACGGGCTCGGAGCATAGACGCGAGAGGGCTGACAATGCAGGTTAAAGGCGGGACAGCGGGCAAGCAGGCGATCGTTTACACGGCGGCGTTTGCCGTAAGCCTTGCCATAGGCATGGTCAATTTGAGCATCGTGTTTTACGCCAAGGATATTCTCGGGCTTGCGCCGGCCCAAGTAGGTTTTCTGGCGGCGATGTGGTGCGCGAGCTATGCGTTGGTTTGCCTCGTGTCCCGGAAGCTTCACGACCTGGCGCCGCCACGTTTTTTGATTGCGGGCTCGTTAGCCATGATGGCCTTGTTTGTCTTTGCCGTTTTAGCGGCGCCGTCCGCCCTGTGGGTGTTTCCGTTCTATGCGCTGTTCGGCGCGAGCATGGCGTTGTTCTGGTCTCCTCTTGTGGGCTGGCTGTCCGTCGGGGCCGAAGGAGGGATGCTGAACCGATTGACGGCGCGTTTCAACATGTCCTGGAGCGCCGGGGCCATTGCGAGCCCTTACGCGACAGGACGCCTGTACGAATGGCGGCCGGATATCCCTTTACAGGCCGGGGGCGGGATACTGCTGGCGACGGCGCTGTTTGTCGGGTTGGTCTCGATGTTGTTGCCGAACATCCGAAGCGACCGCAGTCATCGGCCCGAGCATGCTCTTGGCCGCAAGGATTTCAGCACGGCCTACCGTTTTCCGGCCTGGATCGGCTTGGGTGCGACGTATTTCGGCATGGGGATACTCACGACCGTGTTCCCGCTCGCGTCCCGCAGCGAAGCGGGCTTTTCCGAAACGCAGGTGGGCAAGGCGCTGCTGGTTTTCGGGTTGTGCAATTTTGCCGGGTTTTTCCTGCTTGGCCGCATGAAGACTTGGCATTTCAGGGTTTTTCCCATGGCGACGGCTTTGTCGATTCGCGCCTGCGCATTTCTGGTTCTGGCTTCGGCCCGAACCTTAGGCCCGATTGCTGGATTGATGGCGGTTCTCGGGTTTACGTTGTCCATGGCTTATACGGCCAGCATTTTCCACGGCGCTTCGGGCAGTTTGTACAAAGCCAAGCGCATGGCCATTCATGAAACCGTGATTTCCTCGTCCGTTGTCGCGGGCGTTCTGTTCGGCGGCATGCTGTACCAGGCGCACTCGGCCCGCGCGGTTTACGGGATCGTGGCGCTAATCTCCGGGGGCGCCGCCGTTGCGCAAGCGGTTTGCGCGAAAAAAATAAGCGTGATCGGTGAAAAGCATTGGCTTCCCGCCGGAAATATGACAGAGTGATTTCCATGCGCTCAACAGGTTCTCTTATTCCAGATTTTGCTATGCATAGATACATGTATGCCATGCGTGTTGTTTCGATGCTTACGTTATGGATGACGAGCACGTTCGGCTCGGGGCGCTGTGCCATGGCGTCGGGCAGCTACGAGTTTCGCCTGCCGGATACGCCTTCCGTAACGGGTGTGCCCGCGTCGCCGTCCGCTTCGCACCCTGTGGCGGACAGGTCCGAAACGGCATCTCCCTCATGGACATTGCAAGCATCCTCCGCGGATGCCGACGAAGTCGCGGCGTTGAATCTCTTGAAACGAGCTCAGGAGGTTCTGCTGCGCGCCGATCAGGCGCGCGATGAAGACCGCATGACCGAAGCGGCCCGCATGTACGAAACCGCCTTAATTCTCTATAATCGGCTGGCCGCTGAATATCCCGGGTGGCAGGCCGGATTGGTCAAGTTCAGACAAGCCTATTGCGAGGTCAAGGTGGGGGAATTGAGTCAACGAAAAGAAGGCGATCCAGGATGGCAGGCTGGCGCATGGCAGATCGGCCCGCCCGCGCCCCCGACGAATGTGCAGGAATCGGTTTCAAGGCCGGACGCGCACGCCGGGCCAGAGTCGAAAAGCGAGTTGACCCCGATTCTTGCGAAGGCCAGGGAATTTCTGGAAACCGGCAAACCGGACGAGGCGATCAAGGCGCTGCTGCAAGGGTTGCGCATCGATCCGGACCATGCGACTTTGCGTCTTATGGTGGGACTGGCCCAATGCCAGGCGGGCAAGTTCGAAGACGCGCTGTTCGTGCTGAACCCGTTGGTTTTGGAACATCCGATGAACGCATCCGCGCATTTGGCCTTGGGTACGGCCTATTTCGGGCTCGACCGTATCGAAGCGGCGCGCCTGGCTCTGGAGCAGGCGCTGATCTTGGATCCCGGACTTCACGCCGCGCATTACAATCTGGCTCAGATTCTTTTAGGGCAAAAGCCGCCCGATCGGGAAGGCGCGCAACGTCATTATCGGGAAGCCTTGCGGCTTGGCGCCGAGCGCGACAGGGAACTGGAAGGCAGGCTTTAGTGCCTTAATCTGCCGCCCCTGCTATAAAAAGCAAGAAAATATTGCGCGATATTTTTGGATGAACCGGGCCAAGAGGT